>CAZTLU010000043.1:0-11639 GCA_964614605.1 uncultured Eubacteriales bacterium | reverse complement strand
AGCTTTCTCATCATCTGACGAACGATAACCTCGATATGCTTATCGTTGATATCAACACCCTGCATACGATATGTTCTCTGAACTTCTTTGATAAGATAGTCGTGAACTGCATCAACACCGTTGATAGCAAGAATATCGTTGGGGTTGGGTGAGCCGTCTGTAAGTGCTGTTCCCTTCTTAACAAAAATGGGATTACCGTTTTCGTCTGTTTCTGTATTGAACTTCTTGTGGAAGCCATAGGGAATCATATATGCACGCTCATCGCCGTTTTCGTGGTCAGTAATAACGATATGCTCGTTACCCTTGATTTCACGGAATGAAAGCTGACCGTCGATTTCTGAAAGAATTGCGAGGGTCTTGGGCTTTCTTGCTTCAAACAATTCTTCAACACGGGGAAGACCCTGTGTAATATCCTGGCTTGAAGCAACACCACCGGTATGGAAGGTTCTCATGGTAAGCTGTGTACCGGGTTCACCGATTGACTGTGCAGCGATAATACCAACTGCCTCACCAACTGTTACGGGGTCACCTGTTGCAAGGTTTGCACCGTAGCACTTGATACATACGCCGTGTTTAGCATCACAAGTAAGAAGTGAGCGAATCTTGATTCTGCGGTCTGCAGGATTTTCTCTTGCATTAACCATATCAGCAACAATCTTTGCTTTTTCTTCTGTAATCATTTCATCCTTTGATGCTACAAGGTTGCCCTCTGCATCGCAGAAGTCTTCAAGAAGATATCTGCCTGTAAGTCTTTCGCTCAAAGGCTCAATCATTTCCTTACCTTCGGTAATATCGTAAACCTCAATACCATCATGGCAATGACAGTCTTCTTCGTGAATGATAACTTCCTGTGAAACGTCAACAAGACGACGAGTAAGGTAACCTGAGTCAGCTGTACGAAGAGCTGTATCGGCAAGACCTTTACGAGCACCACGAGAAGAAATGAAGTATTCAAGAACATTAAGACCTTCACGGTAGTTAGCACGAATGGGAACTTCGATTGTTTTACCTGCTGTATTTGCGATAAGACCACGCATACCGGCAAGCTGACGAAGCTGAGCCTTAGAACCACGGGCACCTGAATCAACCATCATATAAATGGGATTGTATTTACCGAGGTTTTCAAGGATACCTGAGGAAACTTCGTTTGTTGTTTCTTCCCAAACCTTGATAACTGCTCTTGAACGCTCTTCGTCACTGTAAAGACCCATATTATGATAATCGTTGATAATGTCAACTCTTGATTCTGCCTCTGCAAGAAGGTCTTTCTTTGTTTCGGGAATCTTTGCGTCACAAACAGCAACTGTGATACCGCTCTTTGTTGAATATTTAAGACCCTGTGCCTTAATCTTATCAAGCATTTCAGCCGCGATTGTTACACCGTGAACCTTAATGCACTTGTCGATAATCTGGCCGAGTGTCTTTTTATTTACAAGGAACTCAACCTCAAGCTTGAATGCGTTTTCAGGGTTTGTTCTGTCAACGAAGCCCAAGTCCTGAGGAATTGGATTATTGAAGATTACACGACCAAGAGTTGTGGGAACAAGCTTTGTAACCATTTCGCCGTTAACTTCTTTAGTCATTCTAATCTTGATTTGTGAATGAAGACCGATGTCGCCCTCGTCATAAGCCATTGTAGCTTCATTAACATCACGGAATACCTTACCGTTACCGGGCTCATCGTCCTTAAGCATTGTAAGATAGTAAGAACCAAGAATCATATCCTGTGTAGGAACTGCAACAGGCTTACCGTCTGAAGGCTTAAGAAGGTTGTTTGCAGCAAGCATAAGAAGTCTTGCTTCTGCCTGTGCTTCTGCTGAAAGCGGTACGTGAACAGCCATCTGGTCGCCGTCGAAGTCAGCGTTGAAAGCGGTACATACAAGGGGATGAAGCTTAATAGCTCTACCCTCTACAAGTACGGGCTCGAATGCCTGAATACCAAGACGGTGAAGTGTGGGAGCACGGTTAAGCATTACGGGATGGTCTTTGATAACTGTTTCAAGTGAATCCCAAACCTCTGTGCTTGCACGCTCTACCTTCTTCTTTGCAGATTTCATATTGCTTGCAAGGCCGTTCTCAACAAGGTTCTTCATTACGAATGGCTTGAAGAGCTCAAGTGCCATTTCCTTAGGAAGACCGCACTGATAAAGCTTGAGTTCGGGACCAACAACGATAACCGAACGACCTGAATAGTCAACACGCTTACCGAGAAGGTTCTGACGGAAACGTCCCTGCTTACCCTTAAGCATATCTGAAAGAGATTTGAGTGCTCTGTTGTTGGGACCTGTAACCGGTCTGCCGCGACGGCCATTGTCGATAAGTGCGTCAACAGCCTCCTGAAGCATTCTCTTTTCGTTTCTTACGATAATTTCGGGAGCATTAAGCTCTAAAAGTCTCTTAAGACGGTTATTTCTGTTGATAACACGTCTGTAAAGGTCATTAAGGTCAGATGTTGCAAAGCGTCCGCCGTCCAACTGAACCATAGGACGAATATCGGGCGGAATAACAGGAATTACATCCATAATCATCCACTCGGGACGGTTGCCTGACTGCTTGAAAGCCTCTGCAACCTCAAGACGCTTGAGAATTCTTGTTCTCTTTTGTCCTGTTGCATCTGTAAGCTCCTCGCGAAGCTCTTTGCAGAGTTCAGGAATGTCAATTTCAGCGAGAAGCTCTTTGATAGCCTCTGCACCCATACCTGCCTTAAACTCGTCATCGTACTTTTCAACCATATCGAGATACTCTTTTTCGTTGAGTATCTGCAGCTTTGTAAGCTCTGTGTCGCCCGGGTCGATAACGATGTACTTTGCAAAGTAAAGTACTTTTTCAAGGTCACGGGGAGAAATGTCAAGAATAAGACCCATTCTTGAGGGAATTCCCTTGAAGTACCAGATGTGAGAAACGGGAGCTACAAGCTCAATATGACCCATTCTCTCACGGCGTACTTCTTTTCTTGTAACCTCAACGCCGCAGCGCTCGCACACCTTGCCTTTATAACGAATTTTCTTATACTTACCGCAATGACACTCAAGGTCCTTCTGCGGTCCGAAAATTCTTTCGCAGTAAAGTCCGTCTTTTTCGGGCTTCAATGTACGATAATTTATAGTCTCGGGCTTTTTAACCTCACCATAAGACCATTCTCTGATTTGGTCAGGAGAGGCAAGACCGATTTTTATTGCTTCAAATGGTTTCTTTTCCATTAAATATAGCCCTTCTTCCTTTTAATCTATATTAATAGGTTAAGTCAATCAATAGTCTGATTCGTCATCCATAACATCTTCAAAGTCAGGAATAATGTGTTCATCGTAGAAGCCTGAATCATCATCTTCATCTTCAACGATTCCCTCTTCATCTTCAAGAAGGAAACCGTCTTCGCTTGTCACATTGCCTACCTCTTCAAAATTCAAATCTGAATCTGCAGGAGGAACGAAATCAAAATCGTCATTGTCAAAGCCGTTTTTAATGTCGATTTCTTCGCCGTCCTCATCAAGAACGCGAACATCAAGAGCAAGTGCCTGAAGTTCCTTGATAAGAACCTTGAAGGATTCGGGAACACCGGGTTTGGGGATATTAAGACCCTTAACGATTGCCTCATAAGTCTTTCTTCTACCTGTAAGGTCGTCAGACTTAACTGTGAGGATTTCCTGAAGTGTATAAGCTGCACCGTAAGCTTCAAGTGCCCAAACTTCCATTTCACCGAAACGCTGGCCACCGAACTGTGCTTTACCACCGAGTGGCTGTTGTGTAACGAGAGCGTATGGACCGATGCTACGTGCGTGGATTTTATCATCAACAAGGTGGTGAAGCTTGAGGTAGTACATAACACCTACTGTTACGGGGTTGTCGAACTTCTGTCCTGTACGGCCGTCAGTAAGGATTGACTTACCGTCTTCACGGTAGCCTGCCTCTTTAAGAGCTTCACGGATGTCAACCTCATGAGCACCGTCAAATACAGGAGTTGCAATCTTCTGGCCGAGCTTTCTGTAAGCAAAGCCGAGATGAACTTCAAGAACCTGACCGATGTTCATACGAGAGGGAACACCCAAGGGGTTAAGAACGATATCAAGAGGAGTACCGTCATCAAGGAAAGGCATATCCTCCTGAGGAAGAATGCGGGAAACAACACCCTTGTTACCGTGACGACCGGCCATCTTATCGCCGACAGAGAGCTTTCTCTTCTGTGCGATATAGCAGCGTACAATCTTGTTAACGCCGGGGCTTAATTCGTCGCTGTTTTCTCTTGTGAATACTTCAACATCAACAACGATACCGTATTCACCGTGAGGAACGCGAAGAGATGTATCACGAACTTCCTTAGCCTTTTCACCGAAGATTGCACGAAGAATTCTTTCTTCTGCAGTAGCAACATCAGTTTCGCCCTTAGGAGTAACCTTACCAACAAGGATATCGCCTGAATGAACCTCTGCACCTACACGGATAATACCGTTTTCGTCAAGGTCTTTAAGAGCGTCTTCACCAACATTGGGAATGTCGCGGGTAATGTCTTCGGGTCCGAGTTTTGTATCTCTTGCCTCGATTTCATACTCTTCAATATGGATTGATGTATAAACATCATCTCTTACGAGCTTTTCGTTAATAAGAACAGCGTCTTCGTAGTTGTAACCTTCCCAAGTCATGAAGCCGATAAGGGCATTCTTACCGAGAGAGATTTCACCGTTTGAAGTTGCGGGACCGTCAGCGATAACCTCGCCTGCCTCAACCTCCTGACCGATTTCAACGATAGGACGCTGGTTGATGCAAGTACCCTGGTTTGAACGCATGAACTTGATAAGCTCATAAGTATCTATTTCACCGTCAGCAGTTTTGATGGTAACAGTTTTTGCATCAACCTGAGTAACAGTACCTCCACGCTTTGCGAGAACTACTGTACCTGAGTCAACGGCAGCCTTGTATTCCATACCTGTACCAACGATAGGAGAATCTGTTTTAAGAAGCGGAACAGCCTGACGCTGCATGTTTGAACCCATCAATGCACGGTTAGCGTCGTCGTTTTCAAGGAAGGGAATCATTGCAGTAGCAACTGAAACAACCATCTTGGGAGAAACGTCCATATAGTCAGCCTCTGTTGTGGCAACTTCAAGGAAGTTATCTCTGTGACGAGCTGTAAGCTTTGCGTTGATGAATTTGCCGTTTTCGTCGAGGGGCTCGTTAGCCTGTGCTACGATATAGTTATCCTCAACATCAGCAGTCATATACTCAACCTCATTGAGAACTGTGCCTGTTTCCTTATCAATTCTGCTGAACGGAGCCTCAATGAAGCCGTACTTATTGATTTTTGCAAATGTTGCAAGGTAAGAGATAAGACCGATATTGGGACCTTCGGGAGTCTCGATAGGACACATTCTGCCGTAGTGAGAATAGTGAACGTCACGAACCTCAAAGCCTGCACGGTCACGCGAAAGACCGCCGGGGCCGAGTGCTGAAAGTCTTCTCTTATGTGTAAGCTCTGCCAAGGGGTTTGTCTGGTCCATGAACTGAGAAAGAGGTGATGAACCAAAGAATTCCTTGATAGCAGCCATAACAGGACGAATGTTGATAAGAGCTGCGGGAGTTACCTTATCAGGCTCCTGACCCTGAAGAGTCATTCTCTCTTTAACAACTCTTTCCATTCTTGCAAAACCAATTCTGAACTGGTTCTGAAGAAGCTCGCCGACTGAACGGATACGACGGTTGCCAAGGTGGTCAATATCGTCAGTAACGCCCACACCTGATGCGAGGCCGTTAAGATAGTTGATAGTTGCGAAGATGTCGCTCTTAACAATATGCTTTGGAATAAGGTCATCTGCGCGAAGAGCCATTTCTTCTGCGAGAGCTTCTTTATCGTCACCGCACTTATCGAGAACTTCCATAAGAACAGAGAAGCTTACCTTTTCGTTGATGCCGATTGCTTCAAGCTCTTCCTCTGTGAACATAGGAACATACTCTGCGATGTCAACCATACCGTTTGAGTAAACCTTAACTTCTTTACCCTCGATATCGAGCAGAACTGTATCAACACCCTCCTGCTCCATTCTGTATGCAAGCTCTTCGCTGATTACATCGCCTTCGTCAGCCATAATCTCGCCTGTAAGCTTACTTACAACGGGTTCTTTTACTGTGTGGCCTGCAATTCTGTCTGAAATAGCAAGCTTTTTATTGTATTTGTATCTGCCCACGCGTGACAAATCGTAACGGTGTGCATCAAAGAACAGATTGTCAAGGTGAGCCTGTGCAGTTTCAAGTGCGGGGGGCTCGCCGGGGCGAAGCTTCTTATATACTTCAATAAGAGCCTGCTCTGTATTAACAGTTGTATCCTTCTCAAGAGTAGCTTCAATTCTTTCGTCATATCCGAAGAATTCACGGATTTCGTCATTGGAGCTCAAACCTAATGCACGGATAAATGTTGTAATATAGATTTTTCTGTTCTTGTCAATTCTGACATAGAAAAGGTCGTTCTGGTCAGTTTCGTATTCAAGCCATGCACCGCGGTTAGGAATTACAGTTGTTGTGTAAAGCTCCTTACCTGTTTTATCATGGGTCATACCATAATAAACGCTGGGTGAACGCACAAGCTGTGAAATGATAACACGCTCTGCGCCGTTAATTACGAATGTACCGCTGTCTGTCATAAGCGGGAAATCGCCCATATAAACTTCGTTTTCCTTGACCTCACCCGTTTCTTTGTTGAGAAGACGAGCTGTTACACGCAGGGGTGCTGCATAAGTTGCATCTCTTTCTTTGCACTCTTTGACCGTGTATTTGGGCTTATCATCCATACGATAATCCACAAAGGTCAATTCGAGGTTGCCTGTGTAATCGGTGATAGCATCGATATCACGGAACACCTCTTTAAGTCCTGTTTCAAGGAACCACTTGTAAGAGTTCTTCTGCACTTCGATAAGGTTGGGCATCTGCATAACCTCATTGATTTTTGAGAAACTCATACGGGTATTTCTGCCAAGTTTTACCGGTTTGACATTTACCATAGGGCTTAATCACTCTCCGTTCGTTTTTTTATTCCTGAGCCCCAATATTATATACATAATATATAAGGCGTGGAGATTACTAATTTTATTGTGTATACGCTTGATTTTAAAGGTAAATTATGGTACACTTTGTGTTGCATAAAATACTCCAGCGTATACAATTCCACTTTAATAGCAGTTTATTATTATAGACCAGTCAAGTCAATATGTCAATAGTGAATTTTAAAAAGTTGGAAATTTTTTCAAAGGAATTTTAATATGAAAGATTATAAAGAGTTAAACTTATCCGCAAAAGCAGTTGTAATTTTCAAAAATGTTATAAATGACAAGGCAGTTTCCGCTTTGCTTGAGCTTTTGGGCACTGACGAAGAAAAAACAGAGAAATTTGTTTCAAGGTATTCGGACTTTGTTTCCGCCCTTTATGAGAAAACTGACGATTTGAGCGAATACATAAATTCGCTTTTGCAGAATGACGAAAACGCATTTGTGCGGGCGGCGGCAAAGGGTACCGCCTCACCCTTAATGCTTGAGGCTTGTGAAAATGAGCTTGAGTTATTTGAAAAGCTTTCAAAAATCACCGCTGAAGAAATCTGCGAAAAGATTGGCACCTCTGTTGCCCTGCCCCAATGGAGAAACAGTAATATATGTATAAAGGCAGAATACAATAAAAAGATTGCAGAAATAAAAACTACGGGCTACGGAATTTATGCCGAGCACAGAATGTTTTTATATAAAGATAGCGAAATTATCCCCGTTAAATATCCCGACCCGCAAAAGCTCTCACAGATGAGCGGATATGAATCAGAAAGACAAAAGGTTATCGACAACACAATGGCATTGCTTCAGGGTAAGCCCTGTAATAATGTATTACTTTACGGCGATGCGGGCTCGGGCAAGAGCAGTACAATCAAGGCGATTGTAAATGAATATTGGGATAAAGGTCTTCGTCTTATTGAAATCAAGAAAAATCAGTTATATTCCCTTGCCGATGTTATTGAAAAGCTTGCTGAAAATCCGCTGAAATTCATAGTCTTTATTGACGATTTGAGCTTTTCAAGTAATGACAGCGATTTCGGTGCACTAAAGGCGATACTTGAGGGTGGAGTTGCAGGCAAAACTGAAAATATTGCGATTTACGCAACAAGCAACCGTCGTAATCTTGTAAAAGAGAATTTCAGCGACCGCAACGGCGACGATATTCACCTGCAAGACACAATTCAGGAAATTATGAGCCTTTCAGCCCGTTTCGGACTGAAAATTACATTCTCAAAGCCCGATAAAGATTTGTATTTATCTATTGTGGAAAATCTTTCTTTGCAGTATAATATCAGTATTGACAAAGATGAGTTGTTCAAATCGGCAGAAGCCTTTGCACTTCGCAACGGCGGAAGAAGCCCCAGAACAGCAAAGCAGTTTATTGAATATTTAGCATCCAAATAAGGAGTGGAAATATGAAAAACTATAAGTACGATTGGGAAAATCCCGCAATCTTTAAGCGCAACAAAGAAGACGGTCATGTTATCGCATTTTCTTATGATAACGAGGCAGACGCTTTAGAGCGTAAATCTCCTGCCACAAAAATGACCCTTAACGGTCTTTGGAAATTCCATTGGCAGCGAGGCTTGAACGATTGCCCCACAGATTTCTACAAGGACAGCTTTGATACTTCTTTCTGGAGAGATATCAAGGTTCCGTCAGTATGGCAGATGGAGGATACGGGAAGTTATCCTTATTACTATGCAAGTACATATTGCCGTGCAATCAGCCGTAGCAAAAATAAAATTCCCTCAATTGACCACACGATGCAGGAAATCGGTATTTATGTTCGTGATTTCGATATGCCCGAGAATTTTGACGGTCAGGAAATCTTTTTGCACTTCGGCGCCGCAAAATCTGCAATTGAGGTATATCTCAATGGTGAATATGTTGGTTATTCACAGGGCTCAATGACTCCTCACGAATTTGACATTACAAAATACGCTCGCAAGGGCTCTAACAGAGTTGCCGTTAAATGCTACCGTTTCTCTGACGGTGCATATCTTGAAAATCAGGATATGTGGCTTCTTTGCGGTCTTTACAGAGAGGTTTATGTTTTCGCAGAACCTAAAAAGTGTATTCGCGATTTCTTTATCACAACTGATTTAGATGCTGAATACAAAGACAGTAACACAGAGCTTGAAATCAAGGTTAACGATTATGCAGGCAACGGCTCTGCAACCGTTAAGGCAGAAATCATTGACGGTGACGAGAGAATTACTCTCGGTGAGGCAGAATTTGACGGCTCGGCAACTCTTAAATTCAACAAGTTAATTGAAAATCCGAAAAAGTGGTCTGCTGAAACTCCTTATCTTTATAAGCTTCTTATCAGCATTACCGCTGACGGAAAAACAACATATAAATGTATCCGCTTCGGCTTTAAGAAGGTTGAGATTATCGGCGAGAAATTCCTCTTCAACGGCAAGCCCTTGATGCTTCGTGGTGTTAACCGTCACGACTTTGACCCCGACAACGGTTGGGCTGTTCCGACTGAAAGATACCATCAGGACCTCAACTTTATGAAGAATGCGAACATCAACTCTATTCGTACTTCTCACTACCCTGACGACCCATATTTCTATGAGCTTTGCGACGAATACGGCTTCTATGTTATGGACGAATGTGACCTTGAAACTCACGGCGTTCGCCGTAAGGGTGTTCCGGGTGACAATCCTGTTTGGACTGCCGCGGTAGTTGACAGAATGGAAAGAATGGTACTTCGTGACCGTAACCACGCTTGTGTATTTATGTGGTCACTTGGTAACGAGGCAGGCGACGGCAGTAACTTTATGGAAATGAAGAAAGCCGCACTCCGTCTTGACGATACACGTCAATTCCATTACGAAGGCGACTTCAACTTTACAAAGAGTGATGTTATTTCAAGAATGTATCCCGTTGAGGCTACAATGAAAAAGCTTTGCAATAAAGAGCCTATTGAAATCACTCTTTACGACAATATTGCAAACTCACTTGCCGCTGACTCAAAGCCCATTAAGAAAGAGGATTACTGCAGACCCGTTCTTCTTTGCGAATATGCACACGCAATGGAAAACAGCCTTGGTAACTTCCAGGAATATATGGATGATTTTGAGGCTCACGACCATATGTGCGGCGGCTATATCTGGGACTTTGTTGACCAGGCAATCCGTAAGAAAACTCCCGAGGGCGACCAGTGGCTTTACGGCACAGACTTTGAGCCCTATGAGCCGGGCAGATATACACATCTTCCAAACACAACGGCTATGACGGGCTCAAACACATACTTCAATGCAAATGGTATTATCACAGCGGACAGAAAGCCCCACCCCTCATACTTTGAGGTCAAAAAAGTTTACTGTGAAATCAAGGTTAAGGACAAGAATTTGAGCAAGGGTGAATTTACTCTTATTAACAAGAAACTTTTCACAGACCTTTCTGATTTTGAATTCAAGTGGAGCTTGCAGGCAGAGGGCGTAGAAGTACAAAGCGGTGTTGTTGATATCAACTGCGAGCCACAATCACAGGTTGATTTCACAATCCCCTATGATTTGACAACTCTTCCCGAAAAGGAATGTGTTCTCATAATTTCTTACCTTAACAAAGAGGCACATGCTTGGTGTGAAGCGGGCTATGAACAGGGCTTTGACCAGTTCATTGTTAAAGAGGCTCCCAAGGCAGAGGCTCCCACAACCTTTGAACAGAACCTTACTTATGTTAAGGAAAACAATGTTGTTACCGCAAACGGTGACGGCTTCAGCGTTAAGATTGACGGCGGTAAAATCACTTCTCTTAAGATTGACGACAAGGAATATTTAAAAGCTGCAATCAGCCCCAACTATTTCAGAGCAGTTACTGACAACGACCTTTCAAACACAAACTTTGTACCGTTTACTATTCCTTTCCACCCATATTTCAACTGGCAGAGAGCTACCAACGGTGCAAAGGGAACACTTAAGAGTGCAGAGAAGAATTCTCTCGGTCAGCTTGTGATTTACATTGATTGGAGCGTTCAGTTCTTCTCGGGTGTTACATCTGTAATCGTTGTAAATCCCGACGGAACTCTTGAAATTACACATACCGGTACACCCAAGATGTTCAATCTTTTACGCTTCGGTACAAAGATGGGACTTCTTCGCGAATTCGACAATGTTAAGTGGTATGGCAGAGGCCCGCAGGAAACTTACTTCGACCGTAAGACAGGCGGTAAGATTACAATCCATGAGAAGTCAGTCGCAGACCTCGAGCATCATTATATGCGTCCACAAGAAAATGCAAACCGCACAGATGTAAGATGGGTTGAGATTACCAACAAGGACGGTAAAGGCCTTCGCTTTGAGGCTATGGGTGACACACCGATTTGCTTCAGTGCTTGGCATTACACTCAAGACCAGTTACAACTTGCAAAGCATATCCACGAATTACCGCATTATGATATTACAACATTTAATGTTGACTTAAATCAG
This sequence comes from uncultured Eubacteriales bacterium, assembly GCA_964614605.1. Lineage (GTDB taxonomy): Bacteria > Bacillota > Clostridia > Oscillospirales > Acutalibacteraceae > Fimenecus. The sequence goes on along the minus strand of CAZTLU010000043.1, from coordinate 175 downwards.
CTCGGTGTTGGCGGCGATATGCCCGGTGACGCACAGGTAAGAGAAAAGTATCAGTTAAAGCCTAATAAGGAATATACTTATACATTCAAAATTGTACCGATTAAATAAGTTAATAACATAAAGAAAACGGGCAGAGAAATCTGTCCGTTTTTTTACAAGAAAAATTGGGGTTTGT
>CAZTLU010000042.1:11338-12931 GCA_964614605.1 uncultured Eubacteriales bacterium | reverse complement strand
TCAATCAAGGGCGGTATGGTTAACTGCCAGGCTGAAATGAAGAAGGCTGTTGACTGCGGTTACTGGAATATGTTCCGTTACAACCCTGCTCTCAAGGCAGAAGGCAAGAACCCATTCACAATCGACCAGAAGGAAGCTACAACAAGCTACCGCGACTTTATTATGAACGAGGCTCGTTACTCATCACTTTCACGCGCATTCCCCGAAAGAGCAGAAGCACTCTTCGCTCAGGCTGAGGAAACTGCAAAGGCAAGATATGAGCATCTTACTCGTCTTAAGGACCTTTATGCTCCCAGCGAGAAATAATTAAATCCTTAAAATAAAAATGGGACCTCACTCGAAAGAGTGGGGTCCTTTTTCATAAATCGTAGGGGCGCCGTCCTCGAAATAATAAATGTCAACTTCTATTCGGGACAGTGACTTTGTAGGGTCGGGTCTCTGTGCCCGACCGTACATGAAGTTGTTGCTACTTCGCAAAATCCAATCTCCCTCGTCAGAGGGAGGCAAACTCATCACTCAAGTTTTTATAAATTATATCGGATGAATTGATATCAAAATACTCTTTAATTATATAAAACACCTCACCCGTTAAACTTGTGGGAATTTTTTCATTTTCAACTTTTTCCCATATTTCTATGCTGATTTCTAATATTTCTGCCATTTTTTCTTTTGAAAAACCATTGTGATTTTTGAGCCATACCAAATTATGTATAAAAGTTCTCATCTCTTCTTCAACAGAAAATTCATTCATATATTCTCACCTCTTTTATTTGATTATATATCGCTCTTCTCATTTTTTAATTCCGTTTTGGAATTATGGCAGTATTTTTATGTTGACATTGGGCGAAAATCAAGATAAAATGGAATTGATAATATATACTTATATTATTAGTTTTGATATGAGGTGAACAAAATGAAAAAATGTCCTAAATGCTCACTTAATCTTGATGATAGTGTTACGAGATGTTCATACTGCGGTTATGATTTTGCTGAAGAAGCAGTTGAAACACCCGCAGAGGTTATAAACACAGAAGAAGTTAACGAGGCTCCTGCCCAGCCCACACCCGAGGAACCTGTACAGCCTGTATATAATCAGTATCAGGGCGGTTATCAGCAGACTCCCCCTCCCCCGAATTATAATCAGCAGGGCTATAACCCTTATGGTGCACCACAGGGTAAATATTGTCCTCGTTGCGGTAATCTTTGTGACCCTAACGCAGTAATCTGCGTAAAATGCGGAATGTCATTCGGCCCGATTCCCCAACAGAATGTTGATGACACACCCTCAACACTTCTCAAGGTTGTATGCTTCTTTGTACCCATCGTGGCTCTTGTGCTTTATCTTGTTGAAAAAGACAAGAAACCCATCAGCGCAAAGGAATATGGCAAATGGGGAATTATTGGTCTTGCCGTAAATGTTGGATTTTCACTTCTTTCTTCTATTTTCACAACGATTCTCGGTCTTTTCAATGTTGGTAACTCTTATGTTTACGGTTTTGAGGATTACGGCGATTATTACTATCAAATCCTTGCAAATATTATTTCAATGATTAAATAAAGCAAAAAAATGAGCTACATCAATTGATGCAGCTC
>CAZTLU010000042.1:0-11238 GCA_964614605.1 uncultured Eubacteriales bacterium | reverse complement strand
GTTAATCTGTCTTTGTTTTCTCTCCAGAATTTTTGGTGTTCGGCAAAGGTTTCGGAATATTTCGCCTCATAGGGCTCTACCGTGCCGATTATAAAATAATAATATTCTGTATCTGCGGGACTCAATGCCGCTTCAATTGATTCCCAACCCGAATTGCAGATAGGGCCCGCCATAAGTCCGTTACAAAGGTATGTGCTGTAATAATTTTTCAAGGTGTCATATTTTTCAGGATAAATCAATTTAATTACGCCGTCACAATATGTTACCGTAGGGTCGCATTGAATTTTCATACCCACATTTATTCTGTTATGGATTACCGAAGAAATCATCGGTCTTTGCTCGGAAAGTTTTGCCTCTTTTTCAATAATTGATGCAATTGTGAGAATTTCGTGAACACTGTACCCGCTTTCCTGAACCGTGAGCATAAATGTGTCATTAAATCTCTGCTTTGTACCGTTTAAAAAGATTTCAACAATCTGCCGGGCAGTAGCATTTTCAGGGATATCATAAGTCAACGGGAAAAGATAACCCTCAAGGGCAAAGCAAAGGTTTTCTTGTTCATTTAAGCCGTCAAGGAACGGATATTGAGTTAAATCAAGCCATTGGTCATAGGTTTGTGTTGCCTCAATAAATTCTTCAGATGTGCAGAAGCCTTTTTCTTCTAAAAGCCAAGAAATACGCACAAGAGTATAGCCCTCGGGTATTGTTACCTTAACTGTGGGAATTTGAGTTGTGGTTTCTGTTGTGGGCTCTGTTGTTGGCTCTTCTTTCGTGAAATTACAAGCAGAAAATGAAATAATAAACGAAAAAACAAGCAACAATGAAACAAGTTTTTTAAACATCAGAAATCCTTTCTTTTACACTTATTTATTCCTATATAGTATATAACAAATTCGCATAAAATACAAGACGGGAAGTACAACCAAATGCACTCCCCGCCCTTATTTTAATTATTTAAAATCAATATTTCTTTCTTGCAACATATGTTGTATGAAGAATATCGTGAGCCTTGTGGCTGCCGGGCTTGCCGAGATACTCTGTGTAGAGTGTCTTGATAGCCTCGTTTTCGTGTGACTTTCTTACCTCATTGTTTCTGTCAGCTGTGTAAAGAGCTTCTGCACGACGAGCCTTAAGGTCAACGAAGTTACGAACAACAGCGTGCTGAATTGGCTGACCGCCGCCGTTGATACAACCGCCGGGGCATCCCATAATCTCGATGAAGAGATATTCGCTTTCGCCACTCTTAACCTTGTCCATAAGAACCTTTGCATTCTTTGTGCCTGATGCTACTGCAACCTTAATCTTCTTACCTGCAACATCATATTCAGCTTCCTTAACGCCTTCCATACCACGAACTGCTGTGAAGTCAACATCTTCGAGTGTTTCGCCTGTAAGCTTTTCAACTGCTGTACGGAGAGCAGCTTCCATAACACCACCTGTTGCACCGAAGATTGTTGATGCACCTGTGCTTTCGCCGAACGGATTGTCGAAATGCTCATCGGGAAGATGACGGAAGAAGATACCTGCGCTCTCAATCATTCTTGCGAGTTCTCTTGTTGTAAGAGCGATATCAACATCAGGATAACCTGATGCATTCTGGTCATCACGCTTTGTTTCAAACTTCTTAGCTGTACAAGGCATAATACCAACAACAACCATATTTTTGGGGTCAATACCCATCTTTTCAGCGTAGTATGTCTTCATAACTGCGCCGAACATCTGCTGTGGTGATTTACAGCTTGAAAGGTGAGGAATCTGCTCCGGGTAGTAGTGCTCACAGTACTTAATCCAACCGGGTGAGCAAGATGTAATCATAGGAAGAACGCCGCCGTTCTGAACTCTTTCAATAAGCTCATTTGCTTCTTCCATAATTGTAAGGTCAGCAGCAAAGTCTGTGTCGAATACCTTGTCAAAACCAAGACGACGAAGTGCTGCAACCATTTTGCCTTCAACATTTGTACCGATGTGCATACCAAATGCTTCACCGAGTGTTGCACGGATTGAAGGAGCAGTCTGAACAATAACGAACTTTTCAGGGTCGTTGATTGCTGCGAGAACCTTATCTGTATCATCCTTTTCAACGATTGCACCTGTTGGGCAGTTAACGATACACTGACCGCAAGAGATACAAGAAACATCAGCAAGGTCTTTGTCAAATGCTGAGCTTACATGAGTATCAAAACCACGAGCGTTAGCACCGATAACTGAAATGCCCTGCTGGTCACAAGCTGCGATACAACGACGGCAAAGGATACACTTGTTGTTATCTCTTACCATATGAGCTGCTGAATCGTCGAAATTGTAACGAACCATTTCACCATCATAACGGTCTTCAACATCTACACCAAATTCCTTGCAAAGCTTCTGGAGTTCGCAGTTACCGCTACGAACACAAGAAAGACATTTTCTGTCATGGTTTGAAAGGATAAGTTCAAGAGTTAATTTTCTTGAATGTCTAACCTTTTCTGTATTTGTGAAGATTTCCATTCCCTCATTAACAGGGAATACGCAAGATGCAACAAGGCTTCTTGCACCCTTAACTTCTACCATACAAATACGACAAGCACCAATTTGGTTAATGTCCTTAAGGTAGCAAAGTGTAGGGATTTCGATACCTGCATAACGAGCAGCTTCAAGGATAGTGCTGCCCTTAGGTACTGAATAAGGTTTATTGTTAATTTTAATATTTACCATTATCTTGCACTCTCCTTACTTTTTAATAATTGCCTTGAACTTACAAGAGTCAATACATACGCCACACTTGATACACTTGTTAGCATCAATTTCGTGTGGGTTCTTAACTGTACCACTGATAGCGCCAACAGGACACTTTCTAGCACAGAGTGTACAACCCTTACATGCATCAGCAACGATTTCATATTTAACGAGTTTCTTACAAACACCTGCAGGACAAGTCTTATCTACAACGTGAGCTACATATTCGTCACGGAAGAATTTAAGAGTTGCAAGAACAGGGTTGGGAGCTGTCTGACCGAGACCGCAAAGCGAGTTTTCCTTGATGTAGTAGCAAAGCTCTTCAAGCTCGTCAAGGTCTTTAAGTGTAGCCTTACCGTCAGTAATCTTTTCAAGCATTTCACGAAGTCTCTTTGTACCGATACGGCAAGGAGTACACTTACCGCAAGATTCATCAACTGTGAAATCAAGGAAGAACTTAGCAATGTCAACCATACAGTTGTCTTCGTCCATTACGATAAGACCACCTGAACCCATCATACAGCCGATTGCTGTAAGGTTATCATAGTCGATAGGTGTATCCATAAGAGAAGCAGGAATACATCCGCCTGAAGGACCACCTGTCTGAGCAGCCTTGAACTTTTTGCCGTTGGGAATGCCGCCGCCGATTTCTTCGATAACTTCACGAAGTGTAGTACCCATAGGAACTTCAACAAGACCTGTGTTGTTAATCTTACCACCAAGAGCGAAAACTTTGGTTCCCTTTGATTTCTCTGTACCCATTGATGCGAACCAATCTGCACCCTTAAGGATAATCTGTGGGATATTAGCAAATGTTTCAACGTTGTTTTCTGTTGTAGGCTTGCCGAAAAGACCCTTAACTGCAGGATATGGAGGACGAGGTCTTGGCTCACCACGGTTACCTTCGATTGAAGTCATAAGAGCTGTTTCTTCACCGCAAACGAAAGCACCTGCACCGAGACGGATATGAAGGTCAAAGTCAAATCCTGAATCGAAAATATTTTTACCGAGAAGACCATATTCTTTAGCCTGGTCGATAGCAATCTGAAGTCTGTTAACTGCGATTGGGTACTCTGCACGAACATATACATAACCCTCTGTAGCACCTGTTGCATAACCGCAGATAGCCATAGCTTCGATAATACAGTGGGGGTCACCTTCAAGAACTGAACGGTCCATGAATGCGCCGGGGTCACCCTCGTCAGCATTACATACTACATATTTCTGGTCAGCCTGATTTGCAGCTGTGAAGCTCCACTTAAGACCTGTGGGGAATCCGCCGCCACCACGGCCACGAAGTCCTGAATCTTTAATTACCTGAACTACCTGTTCAGGAGTGTATTCTGTAAGACACTTAGCAAGAGCCTGATAACCGTCATAAGCTATGTACTCGTCGATATTTTCGGGGTCGATAACACCGCAGTTACGAAGAGCTACACGCTCCTGCTTTGCATAGAATGTTGTTTCATTAAGAGATTTGATTTCTTCTGTTGTTACTGTCTCATCATAGAGAAGTCTTGTAACAATTCTACCCTTAAGAAGATGCTCTTCAACGATTTCGGGAATATCTTCAACCTTAACCTGTGAATAGAAGCTTCCTTCAGGATAAACAATCATAATTGGGCCGAGAGCACAAAGACCAAAACAACCTGTTCTGATAACTTTGATTTCTTCAGTAAGTCCTTTTTCAGCAATCTGAGCTTCAAGTGCTTCAATGATTGCCTGACTGTTTGAAGAGGTACAACCGGTACCGCCGCAAACAAGCACATGTGAACGATACATTATGTTTCCTCCTTATTTTACTGTGTATTCAGCAACAGGGTTACCGTTAACGATATGGTCATTAACAACCTTTGCCACTTTGTCAGCTGTCATTTTTACGTATGTTACTTTCTCTTTACCGGGCTGAACAATTTCAACGATGGGCTCGTACTGGCACATACCGATACAGCCTGTCTGAACAACCTGAACGCCCTTAAGGTTTCTTTTTGCCACTTCTTCAACAAATGCGTTGAGGACGGGACGTGCACCTGCTTCGATACCGCGGTTGTCGATAGCATCAACAACTCTGATTGAGTCGTCGCCTGTATCTTCACGGACTGTCATTCTCTGCTTTGTTGCTTCTCTTATAGCCATAAGCTCTTCAAGAGTTTTCATTATAACGTACCTCCGTATAATTCGTTTGTGTTTTCATTGATAAAATCTTTTAACCATTCTGACACTTCGTAAGTGTCAAGGGGAACATCTCCCAGAATCTGTTTGATTTCGCGGGTATCAACTGTGAAATCCTTGTTATTCACTGAATGGCGATAAATAAAATCACGGTCAGTATTCATTGTGATGAGCATTACCACGGTTGCAGTAACATCGCCGAGGGGAGTAAAATCAACACTGTCAGTTTTAAAGGTTGCACGCACCTCTGTGCCTACGCCCAATTCTGACTTGATTTCAAGCCCGCCGCCCGTTTGCTCTGCAGCCATTTTGAAAAGCGGAATTCCCATACCTACCTTTCGGGTAGTTCTTGTTGTAAAGAATGGGTCAATCACACTTTTTACCTGCTCTTCACTCATACCCTTGCCGTTATCATAAATGCCAATCAGCAAAGTTTTCTCGGTTGTATTTTCAGCAATCTCAATTGTTATTAAAGACGCCCCCGCCGAGATTGAGTTCTGGGCAATATCCAGAATATTAAGAGACAGCTCTCTCATTATGCCATGTATTTTTCAAGGATACCGGGGATATCGTTGCCTGTAAGCTTACCGTAAACCTCATCATTAACTGTGAGAACGGGAGCAAGTCCGCAAGCACCGATGCAGCGGCAAGCCTCAAGTGAAAATTTACCATCAGCAGTGCATTCGTCAGGACCGATACCAAGCTTTTCAGTAATCTTGTCAACAAGGTCCTGAGCGCCCTTAACATAGCAAGCAGTGCCAAGACAAACTGAAATGTTGTACTCGCCCTTTGGTGAGAGTGAGAACTGTGCATAGAAGGTTGATACGCCGTAAACCTTTTCGAGCGGAACATCCATGCCTTCAGCAATCATAACCTGAACTTCATAAGGAAGGTAACCGTAGATACCCTGTGCTTCCTGCATTACGTGCATAAGCATACTCTTGTCATCCTTATTTGCTTCAATGACAGCTTTAAGCTGTTCCTCTTGCTCCGGTGTTCCTGAAAACGGAATGGAACTTAATTTTTTGAGCATTTTGGAATTTCCTCCTTTTTAGATATATGACGGGCAAATGCTTTTACCCATCCCAAAATGTATTGAGTTAATATACCATTTTTCGACAGAACAGTATATGTTAAAATTATAACAGACCAAAGTCAAAATGTCTATTAAAATTTTACTTTTTTTTACTATTTATTAGTATTACAAATAAAAGCCCTCACAAGAGAGCTTTTTTTGTACTTATTCACCACCGCAAAGTGATGCATAAAGGGAATTTACGGCAATCGGAAGCCTTGAAAGACTTATACTTGACACCGAAAAAGCAATCACGCCGCAGCTATCATTTTCTTCGGCAGGAATGAGCATAATTCCGCTTTCATAAGCTTTTCTGATGATTTCATCTGTTGAAAATCCAAGCTTGAACCGGCAACGCACATAAAGAGGCGAATTGGTTTTCAATATTTCAATCTTTTCGCCGAATTTTTCGGTTATTAAATCGGTGAGAATTTTGGATTTCTGTGCATAGAGCTTTCTGGATTTTCTGATTTGAGAATAAAGATGTCCGTCACGGATATAACTGCAGAGAGCTATCTGGTCAGCCTTTGAAACGGTTTGATTATAAAGGTGGCTTTTGCGTTTATATTCCTTTAAAAGTCGGGTGGGCAAAATCATAAAGCTTATGCGGATTGAGGGTAGCAAAAGCTTTGAAAAAGTGCCTAAATACACCACATTTTCACCGCCGTCAAGACCTTGGAGTGAAGGCGTTGGTCGGTTGAAATAACGAAACTCACTGCCGTAGTCGTCTTCAATAATCAGCTTGCCGTTTTGGCGGGCGAAATCCACCAATTCAAAGCGTTCATTAACACTCATTGTGTCACCCCAACGGGTTGAATATGAGGGTGAAACATAGAGAATATTGCTTTTTACCTTGTCATCAGAAACGCGGAATCCGTAGTCGCGAAAAACGGCAATGCCCTGTTTGTATGACAAATCGTCAAAGCACACATTCTTTTTCGATTTCAACAAGGGACACAGAATATTGAGAAGTGTCTGCACCCCTGCACCGATTACAATATTTTCTTCGTTGCAGACGCAGTTTCGGGTTTCGCGGGCATAGGCGGCAATCTCACGGCGCAAATCGGGCTCGCCCTGTGGTTCGCCGTAAAAAAGAAGTCTTTCAGTTTGACGCAGGGCACTTTTGACATATCGGCGCCAGATGTTCATATCAAAAACCTCTTCGTCAACACCTGCCGATGAAAAATCATAAATGATTTCGTTTTTTTCGCTTTGAGCGTTTGATTTTATTTCTTCTTTTGTGCGTATATTACCGCGCTTTGACACATAATATCCGCTTTGACTTTTCGGCAGAATGTAGCCGTCGTCGCAAAGGCACAGAAAAGCTGACTCTGCGGTGGTTTTGCTGACTCCCCTTTCTTCTGCACAACGGCGGATTGAGGGCAATTTTTCGCCCTCCGGCAATTTTCCGCTTTCAATTAAGTCCTTATAATAATCATAAATCTGCATGTATAATTTTCGATTTTCCACGGCAAAACTGACCCCTTAAAAATTCTCAAATTTGTATATTTTATTAAAGACACTTTTGGTATATTATATACCCATAAAATGATAAATTCAAGGGGTGAGTTTTTTGAAAAAAATTGCTGTTATAAATGACCTTTCGGGCTTTGGCAAATGCAGTCTTGCGGCGGCTCTTCCCGTAATCTCCGCATTGGGTATTGAAGCCTGCCCACTGCCTACCGCAATACTTTCAAATCAGACGGGCTACCCCTCATTTTTCTGTACGGATTACACCGAAAATATGCCCTCATACATTGAAGAATGGAAGAAAATGGGGGTAAAATTCGACGGAATTCTTACGGGGTATCTGGCAAGCGAAAAGCAGGTTGATATTATTCTTGATTTTATTGAGAATTTCGGTGAAAATTCACTTGTATTTGTTGACCCTGTAATGGCAGATGACGGTGTGCTTTATGACACATACAATAATGAACTTTGCGAAAAGGTGAAAAAGCTCACTGAAAAGGCGAACATAATCACCCCGAATTTAACAGAATTGTGTATTCTTTGCGGTACGGATTATGCACAACTCAACCGTGAAAAAGACTTGGGAGAAATCGGCAATTTAGCCTCTGCCCTCTTGTCTGAAACAACCGAAACAGTTGTTGTAACAGGAATAAAAAAAGAGGAATATATTTACAACCTTATAGTCGAAAAGGACGGTGTCAGCGTTGTAAAATCAAAGCTTTTGAATGGTAGCTATTCGGGTACGGGCGACCTTTTTTCAAGTATTGTCTGCGGTGCTGTGACAAACGGAAAATCAGTTGTTGACGCGGTTACTCTTGCTACAGAATTTATTTTTAAATCAATAAAAAGCACCCCGACCAAGCTCGGCTATGAGCCTGACGGAGTAAACTTTCAAGAGCATTTGGAGATGCTTATAAATGCGAAATAAAAAATCAATTTTAAACATTGCTTATACGGCAGTTTTTGCGGCAATTATTATGCTTTTTACCGCATTGATTAAATTTTCAACAGGGCTTGGCGAGGGTTATATTCACTTGGGCGACAGTATCATTTATCTCTGCGCTTGCGTGTTACCTTTCCCCTATTGTCTTATTGCCGCCGCATTGGGCGGTGCACTCGCCGATGTGCTCGCAGGCTTTGCGGTATGGAGTATTCCCACGGCAATAATCAAGACTTTAGTTACCTTGCCCTTTGCCCTTGTTGCAAAGAAAAATCCAAACAAAATTCTGAATAAGCAAACCGCTTTTATGCCCATAGTGTCAGGTATAATTTCAATAGCAGGTTATTTTGTTGCAGAGTGTATTTTGTACTCTGTCGCATCGGCGACACTTTCAATTTTTGGTAATATTATTCAGGCGGTCAGCAGTGCGATTGTCTTCTATATAATGGCAGCAGCCCTCGACAAAATGAACTTTAAAAGGAGAATAAATAATGGCTGATATAGTTTACACCTTTGAAAATCAGGTATATCTCAATATTACAAACGCTTGCCCCTGCAGATGCAAATTCTGTATTCGTAACAACGGTGATTCCGTTGGCGAGGCAACAACACTCTGGTTTGAGGGTCACAACCCCACCAATGAAGAAATCAAAAAGGCGATTGACGAATTCGATTTCACAAATTACGAGAAAAGCGTAGTGTTCTGTGGCTACGGCGAGCCCACCTGTAATCTTAACGGACTTCTTGAAACCGCTAAATACTTAAAAGAAAAGGGCATAAAAATCCGCCTTAACACAAACGGACTTTCTGACCTTATCAATAAGCGTGAAACTGCAAAAGAGATTTGCGAATTGATTGACAGTGTTTCAATCAGCCTTAATGCCCCCACCGCAGAGAAATATAATGAAATTACCCAGCCTGTTTACGGCGAAAAAGCATTTGATGCTATGTTAAAGTTTGCCAAAGAGTGCAAGGAATACGGTATTCCCACAAAGCTTACAGTTGTTGATGTAATCAGCGAAGAAGATATTGAAGCTTGCAAAAAGCTTTGCGAGGAAATTGGAATTCCGTTGAGAGTGAGAGAATATACGGCGGATTAATGCAGAATTTTCAATTCTGCATCGATATAAATCCTAACGGATTTTCGATATATGCTGACGCGTTCGATATGTGTTACACACTCGATATGTTCACTTCGTGAACGAGGATTTATATCATATCGAGTTTGAGTATCACGAAAACATATCGATAAAAATAGTAGGGCGGGTGGCTCAGCTCCCGCCGTTGTTGTTTAATATATTATTCTGTTCGAAGCAATAATCATGTAGGAGCGGGTCTCCGTGCCCGCCCGCAAGTGAAGATGTTGGCTACGGGCGGGCACGGAGACCCGCCCCTACAATGTCACTACTCTTAAATTGAATATATTTATGAAAATAACCGAACAACGTGGGAATGTTGTTCGGTTATTTTCATCTCAAAGGTTTTGGTTCATCAATCAATCCAAGAATATAATCAACAGAAATATTATAAAACTCTGCCAATAATTTCAACTTTTCGCCGCTGATATCTGATTTTCCTGTTTCAATTTTACTGTATTGCTGTTGAGTGGTTTTGATTACTTTTGCTAATTCAGCTTGACTTAAATCACGGTCTTCACGCAAATCTCTTATTCTGTTCATAAATAACGACTCCTTTTATATGCCATATTGTAACTCACATCAAAAAGTTGTATTGACAATTACTACTTTTAGATGTAATATATTTAAAAATACACCTAAAAATTGTAAGGAGTGATACGATGCAAATTAATTTATATCAAGAAGCTTGGGAAATCTTTGTCCGCAATATAATATGGTTAAGAAAGCACTATAAAATCCCCAAAAATAAAATGGCTGAAATTCTAGGCATAAATATCAGCACACTTAATGAAATTGAAAAAAAGAAAATGCCCGACGAGGTAACTGTTGAAATATTATTAAAGGCTGAAAATTTTTTCGGTATTCCCATAAAAGATTTAATTGGTCATTTTATTTATGAATAACATTCAGTAAAACGGCGGGAGCAAGCCCCCGCCCTACTATAAGAAAAAGCACCCGAGTTCAAAACGAGCTTGGGTGCTTCTTCTTTAGATGTGAAAGAGAAAGATATAAAAACAAATGACAAAATCAAATTGATTATGCTACTGTTGAGTTTGTTCGTGGTGCGCGGTTCTGTGAAGAATAAACTCTCAAATGCTCGCCGCGGGCTACTGCCTTTTTGTGATTTCTGATACGGATTGCACGGCGGATATTGCCCACTACAATTCTCTTGATTGCCTGTTCAAAGGCGATAACCTTTTCTTCGTGCATAAAGCCGTATATAAGAAGAATGGAAACTGCGAGTTCTATTAAAGTTGTGATTGCAAATGTTGCTGACATAAAATCTACCTCCGAATGAGTTTTATTTTTATCGTTACCGAACAAACTTGAACAAATGTTCTTTACAAGTCATATTATAGACATTTTTTTGCAAAAGTCAATACAAATGTTCGCAATTTTTTATATTTTTAGTCCGTTTTTATGGACACAAATTTAATGTTTTTTACTGTTGTTTCCTTTTGTAAGTTTATGCTAACACAATATATTGTGTTTGTCAATATATTTTTATACAATATGTTTGATTTTTAATAAATTTCATCGTTTTTTAAGTTGATTTTACAATTTTTTGTTCGACAAATTGGAATTTATAGGAGTGAATAGGAATGGGCTTCCCCTTGAGGGGAAGCTGTCACGAAGTGACTGATGAGGTGTAGGTTGCGAGAGCAACCGTTATATATCTATGATGAATCAGTTTCCCACCTCATCCGTCTTTGCCTTACGGCAAATCC
>CAZTLU010000041.1:1842-13093 GCA_964614605.1 uncultured Eubacteriales bacterium | reverse complement strand
ATCTTGACGGACATTTTTCACAAATGTAGCTTTTGCTTTTAAATTCTTTATAGCAAATCCCATTCCCACGGAGAATGGGATTTATTTTATACTTCGCATTTTTTATTGACATTCACCCTATATAATTGTATAATTTATAGGATAATTTTTATAAAATAGGAGTAGTCTGTATGAAATGGACAGGTCTTAATGAATTAAGAGAAAAATATCTTTCATTCTTTGAAAGCAAAGACCATTTGCGTCTTCCAAGCTTTTCACTTGTACCCCAAGGGGATAAGAGTATTCTTCTTATCAACGCGGGTATGACACCAATGAAAAAATACTTTACAGGTGAGGTAACACCTCCTAAAAACCGTGTTACAACCTGTCAGAAATGTATCCGTACACCCGATATTGAGAATGTAGGTAAAACTGCACGCCACGGAACATATTTCGAGATGCTCGGCAACTTCTCATTCGGCGATTATTTCAAGCACGAGGCAACCGCTTGGGCTTGGGAGTTCTTCACAAAGGTTCTTGAAATCCCCGAAGAATTACTTTATGTCAGCGTTTATCTTGAAGATGATGAGGCTTATGACATCTGGACTAAAGAGGTAGGCGTTGACCCATCTCACATGGTTCGTTTCGGTAAGGAAGATAATTTCTGGGAGCATGGTGCAGGCCCCTGCGGTCCTTGTTCAGAGATTTACTTTGACCGTGGTCCCGATAAAGGTTGCGGCAGTCCTGACTGTAAAGTTGGTTGCGAATGTGACCGCTTTATTGAGGTTTGGAACCTTGTTTTCACACAGTTTGAAAATGACGGTAACAACAACTATACTCGTCTTGCAAACCCAAATATTGATACAGGTATGGGTCTTGAGCGTCTTGCTTGCATTATGCAGGATGTTGACAATCTTTTCGAGGTTGACACAGTTCAGAATATTATGAAGCATATCATTGATATTTCAGGTATTGAATATCATAAGGATGCTAAAAAGGATATTTCACTTCGTGTTATTACCGACCATATCCGTAGTACAACCTTTATGGTTGGTGACGGTGTTCTTCCCTCAAACAGCGGTCGCGGTTATGTTTTAAGAAGATTACTTCGTCGTGCAGCTCGTCACGGAAGACTTATCGGTATTGACCGCCCGTTCCTCGCAGAAGTATGCGAAACTGTAATCAAAGAAAATGCAACTGCATATCCAAACCTTGTTGAAAAGCAGGATTACATCAAAAAGGTTATCGCAATGGAAGAAGAAAGCTTCTATAAGACAATCGATAGCGGTTTAGGTCTTCTCAACGAAATGATGGCAAGCTCTAAAGACGGCGTTCTTTCAGGCGAAGATGCTTTCAAGCTTCAGGATACATTTGGTTTCCCCATTGATTTGACAAAGGAAATCGTAGCTGAAAACAATATGACCGTTGACGAAGATAAGTTCAAGGCTCTCGTTGAAGAAGCAAGAATGAAAGCAAAGAGTGTTAAGCGTGACGGCGCTGAAACTGACTGGAGAAATTCAGGCGTTTCATTCAAGGATATTGCAAAAACAGAATTTACAGGATACACAGAAAACAACACAAACGCTACTGTTGTTGCCATTGTTGCAGACGGCGAAAGAAAAGATTTCGTTGAAACAGGTGACGCAATTCTTGTTCTCGACAAAACCTCTTTCTATGCTGAAAGCGGCGGACAAGCAGGCGACAAGGGTGTAATCACAATAGGTGAGAGCACATTTGAGGTTGTTAACACAACAAAGGATGCTGACGGTGTAGTTCTTCACCACGGCACTTTGAGTGGCGACGCAATCAAGGTCGGCGACAACGCAGTTACCACCTATAACGATGAAAACAGAAAAGCCACAATGCGCAACCATACTGCTGCTCATCTTCTTCAGGCGGCACTTCGTTCAGTGCTGGGTACTCATGTTGAACAGGCAGGTCAGCTTGTTGACGCTAACGAGGTTCGTTTTGACTTTACTCACTTCACCGCAATGACAAGTGACGAGCTTAAAAAGGTTGAGGCTCTTGTAAACGAAGAAATCCTCAATGCAACTGAAATGCTTATCAAGGAAATGCCCATTGACGAAGCAAAGGCTATGGGTGCTATGGCACTCTTCGGAGAAAAGTACGGTGATGTTGTCCGTGTTGTTAAAGCAGGTGACTTCTCAACCGAGCTTTGCGGCGGTACTCATGTTGACAACACAGGCAAAATCGGTCTTTTCAAGCTTGTTAATGAGTCATCTGTTGCGGCAGGCGTAAGAAGAATTCAGGCTGTAACAGGCAAAAATGTTCTTAAATATATTGACGAAAAGAATGAGCTTCTTTTCACAACTGCAGAGGCACTCAAGATTGGTAATGTTACTGCATTGCCCTCAAAAGCACAGGCAGTAGCAAACGACCTTAAGGCAAAGGATAAGGAAATCGCAAATCTCAAGGCAGAAATCAACAGCTTCAAGACTTCGGGTCTTATGGCGGGTGCCGTTGATGTTGAGGGTCTTCAGCTTGTGGTTTATTATGCAGGCGAAGAAGATGCAAACGGACTTCGTTCGATGGCTGAAACTGTAAGAGATGCACTTTCAAACGGTATTGCAGTGATTGCAGGTACAAATACAGAAAAGGGCACTTGCTCATTCGCTTGCGCTTGCGGTAAAGATGCAATTGCACGCGGAGCCCACGCAGGTAATATTGTTCGCGAGGTTGCAAAGCTTGCAGGCGGTAGCGGTGGCGGTAAGCCCGATATGGCAATGGCAGGCGGTAAGGACCCATCAAAAGTTGACGATGCAATTATGGGTGCTGACGAAATTCTTCGCAGTATGCTTAAATAATGAGGTGTAATTATGGATTGTCTTTTTTGTAAAATAGCAGCAGGGGAAATTCCCTCAAATAAGGTTTATGAGGACGAAAAAATCCTCGCATTCCGCGATATTGCTCCTCAGGCAGAAACTCATGTGCTTGTAATTCCTAAAGACCACGCGGCAAGCAGTGCAAACGATATTAACGCTGAAAACTGCGAAATCGTAGGATATATCTTCGCGAAAATCCCCGAAATTGCAAAGCTTGCAGGAGTTGACAGCTACAGAATAATCAACAACTGCGGTGAAAAAGCGGGTCAGACCGTTAAACACATTCATTTCCACCTTTTAAGCGGTGACAATTTGTCAGAGCGTCTTGTTTAATGAATAAAATCAGCGGTATTCCAAAAGGAATACTGCTTTTTTTTATTGCCATAATTTGTAATATGTGTTATACTTGTTAACGGTGATATGTATGAAAAAAGGATTGATATCAATTATGTTGGCATTAAGTATTTGTTTATCTCTTTTTGGGTGTACCAAAAATGAGGGGTTTCTCAAGGCTCAACCTCTTGAAACCGCTTTAAGTGATTTTTCAATGAGTGATGTTGAGCTTCTTGACCCTTACACTCAAAATGCTTTTTCCCTTGAGGTAAAATATCTTAAATCTCTTGATGCTGAAAAGCTTTTAAAAGGCTTTTGCGAGATTGCGGGGGTAGAAAGTGACGCCACAAAATACGGCGGATGGGAAACCTCTGCAATTCAGGGGCACACATTAGGCCATTATCTTACTGCGGTGTCGCAGGCTTATGCTACCTCGGGTGACGAAGAATTAAAGGCGATTGCCGACCGAATTGTTGAAGTTTTGGCAGAATGTCAGAATAAAGAAACGGGCTATCTTGCGGCAATTCCCGAAAGTCATTATGAACAGATTGAGAGTGGCAATACCTCGGGAACTTGGGTGCCGTGGTACACCATGCACAAAATCATTGCAGGACTTGTTGATGCCTATGAATTGACGGGCAACGAGCAGGCTTTGACAGTTGCGGGGGCTCTTGGCGATTGGGTTTACAGCCGTACATCAAAATGGGATGAGGCTATGCAAACAACCGTTCTAAATGTGGAATACGGCGGAATGAACGATTGCTTGTATCAGTTATATAAGAATACAAATTCCGAAAAGCATTTGTCGGCGGCTCACAGCTTTGATGAAATTACTCTTTTTGATTCGCTTTATAATGGTGAAGATGTATTAAACGGCAAGCACGCAAATACAACAATCCCCAAGATTGTGGGCGCACTTAACCGCTACACCGTAACAGGCGAGGAGTATTATCTTCAGGTTGCGGCTAATTTCTGGGAAATAGTTATAAATAATCATACATATATTACGGGCGGTAACAGTGAATGGGAGCATTTCGGTGAGTCGGGAATTCTTGACGCCGAGCGTACCAACTGCAACTGCGAAACCTGTAACACATATAATATGCTGAAATTAACCCGCGAGCTTTATAAGATTACGGGCGAGAGCAAATATGCAGATTATTATGAGAATACATTTATAAACGCAATTCTCTCATCACAAAATCCCGAAACAGGTATGACTACATATTTTCAGCCTATGGCTACGGGATTTTTCAAGGTCTACAGTAGCGCTACCGAGCATTTCTGGTGTTGCACAGGCTCCGGAATGGAGAATTTCTCAAAGCTTGACGATAGTATTTATTACAAGGATGAAAATTCTGTTTATGTGATACAGTTCACATCTTCAAGTGTAAATTGGGCAGAAAAAGGCTTGAAAATCACTCAAAATGCAGAATTACCCAATGTGACATTCACAATAAACGGCTCTGCTAATGCCGACATTGTTCTTCGTGTGCCCGATTGGTGTGCCGATGACCCGACAGTTAAAATCAACGGCGAAGAAATTGAGGTGAAAGCAGAAAACGGTCATATCCGTATTTCGCGTGAGTGGAATGACGGCGACACAATCGAATATAATCTGCCGATGCAGGTTGTGGCATATTCACTTCCCGACAACGAAAACACGGTTGCTTTCAAATACGGTCCTTGGGTGCTCAGTGCCAATATGGGCAATAACGATATGAATACCACCACAACGGGTGTGAATGTTACAATCCCCTTGCTCGATGCAAGTTTAAGTGATGTTCTTGTAATCAAAGAGGGCACAATCAAAAAATGGCTTAAAAACATAAACGAAAACCTTGTGCAAGAGGCGGGTACACTCAATTTCACCCTCAAAGGTACAAATCAGGATTTGGTATTTTCACCCCACTACAAGCAACACGAAAACCGTTACGGAATTTATTTCACCCTTGCCGATAAAAATACCGAAATCATAGAAAATGAGGCTGATAAATACATTGTTATAGACAGTCTGCCCGTTGCTAACGACCAATATGAATTCTCGCACAATTTAAAAGCGTACAATTCAAATACGGGCAATTTTAAGGGAGTAATGTTCCGCGACGCTACGCCCAACGGTCAGTTCAGCTATGAAATGGCAGTTGATAACACGGTTACAAATTACCTTGCGGTGAAATATTATAGCGGTGATGTGGGCAGAAGCTTCACAATTTCAGTTGATGGTACTTTGATTGCAGATGTAACACTCGAAGACCCCAACCCCAACGGATTTTACGATATTTATTACGAAATCCCCGCAGAGCTCACTCAGGGCAAAGAGAAAATTACTGTTACTTTTAAGGCCACAGCTGACAGCTACGCAGGCGGAATATTTGATAAATTAAGCACAGTTAAGGAAAAATAAATTTTAAGGCGGTAAGTTTTTCTTGCCGCCTTTATTTTTTCAACAAAGTGTTGCATTTAGAAGGTTGAAGTAATATAATAATAAATGGAAATTTTATACAAGGAGTTGTGGATATGGAAAGAACCTATGTTCCCTTTCAGGATTGGCCCGAAAAATCAAAGCAGATTGAGTATACAGAAAGCACACCGCTTCTCAATGCCGACGGTACATTAAATGCTAAAGGCTGGGCAAGACACAATGTTTTTGAGTATGACAGAAATCTTGTTAAAAAGGGCATTATCAGCCGTAAAGAGTGGGAGTTTTATCAGATTTCAAACGGCAAGCTTACCGTTCAGTTAAACTTTGCAAACATCAATGCAGGCGGTTTTGCTACTGCAAAACTCATTGACCTTGAAAATGGTAACGAAATTATTGATTGCAGTAAATTCTTCCTTGGTGACAAGTATGTTCCACCGAAGAAGGGCGATGTTCCCAACCGCTTCAAGACAAATATCGGCGGTGCAGAAATTGATTTTGATACAAAAGAAACTTCAAGAAGATTGTGGTTCAGATGTGCAACAAAGGACCGCGGTGTTGTTGAATGTGATTTCACAATGGATATTCCCGAGGGCTTTGAGAATATCACAACAGTTCTTCCCTTTAAAGAAGACCCCACACGCTATTTTATGACAACCAAGCAGATTGGTATGCCCTGCGCAGGAACAATGAGAATCGGTAACGACCTTTATGAATTCACAAAGGACGATACTTTCGCATTCTTGGATTGGGGCAGAGTTAACACAATTCACGAAATGGTATGGTACTGGGGTGCAGGCGCTACTTGGCTTACGGACGAAAAGGGTGAAAAGCACAACTTCGGCTTTGAAATTACTTGGGCAATCGGTGACGAGAGTAATGCTACCGAAACCTGTATTTTCTATGACGGCAAGGTGCATAAATTCGGCGCAGTTGATGTTGAAACCTTCCCCAAGGACGATAAGTATATGGAGCCTTGGAAGATTATTTCAGAAGACGGTCGATTTAATCTTACAATGCAGCCTTTCTTTGATTATCATACCGATTTAGATTTGAAGGTTGGCAGAATGCACACTCATCAGGTTCACGGACTCTGGAGCGGCGATGTTACTCTTGACGACGGCACAAAGCTTGAAATCAAGGATATGTACGCTTTCTGTGAATATGTTGAAAACAGATGGTAAATGAATAAAAAGGCGGTAGAGTTAAAGCTGAACTCTACCGCTTATTTTTATTCTTGTAGCAATTTTGCAATTTCGGGAAAGGGCTCAACCGAGCGTTTTAAAATCCCGTGCATTTGGGCAATGGCGATGCCGTAATTTGTAATCGGTGTGCCGTTTTCATTGACTTTTGCAAGTCTTGATTTCATTTCTTTTTCGTTGAGCATACAGCCACCGCAGTGAATAACAAGAGCAAAATCCTTTGTGTTTTCAGGGAATTCCGTGCCCGATGTAAACTCAAATTCAACATCTTTGCCCGTGTAGCTTCTCACCCAATCGGGCATTTTTACTGTGCCTATGTCCTTGCACTGACGGTGATGCGTGCAACCCTCTGAAATGAGAATTTTGTCACCGTCTTTAATTTTGTCAAGGCTTGCCGCACCCTTTACCACTGTGCTCAAGTCACCTTTATAACGGGCGAACAGAATTGAAAACGAGGTGAGCATAACCTCTTTTGGAACTATTTTTGAAACTAGCCCGAAAACTTGTGAATCGGTGATTACAAGTGCGGGCGGATTTTTCAAAGCTTCAAGCGTGTTTTTAAGCTCGGTTTCACGGCACACAAGTATCGTAGCCCCTATGTCGAGCAATTCACGGATAGTATGTTGCTGGGGCAAAATAAGTCTGCCCTTTGGCGCGGACTCATCAATGGGGGTCACAAGTACAACGGTGTCAAGCGGTTTTACCAAATCACCGAGAAGCGTTTTTGTATTTTCAGCAGTTTTTGCAAGACCTGCAATTTTCTCTTTAAGCTCGTTGATGTTATAATTCTTTTCGGCACTCACATAAATTTCATTTGTATTTGCTTCGGGAATGTGAGCCAATAAATCTGCCTTGTTGTAAGCCACAATATAGGGCAGTTTTTTATTTTCAAAAAGAGAAATCAGCTCGCTGTCAATGGGGGAAAGTCCTTTTTGGCAATCCACAACAAGAATTGCAATGTCAGTCTGTGCAAGCATTTGTTTTGCCCTTGCCACTCTCTGCTCGCCTAAAGCTCCCACATCGTCAAGACCCGGTGTGTCGATAATCACAACTGGGCCCATCGGCAACAATTCCATGGCCTTTTTAACAGGGTCGGTGGTAGTGCCCTTAACATTGGAAACAAGTGATAACTTTTGACCTGTCACCGCATTTACAAGGCTTGATTTTCCTGCGTTTCGCAAGCCGAAAAAGCCTATGTGCACTCTTTCGGCAGAAACAGTTGAATTTAAACTCATATGGGTTTACCTCCAAGCTTTAGAAACGGAAATCGCGGCGATTTGAATTCTTAATAGCTTCAATATTGTCTTTTGCAATTGCCTTAACCTTTTCTTTCGGGATTTTTTCGAGCTCGCTTTCAATAAGCTTAAAGCCTGTTTCCTTTGTCTTGTCGCTTGCATAGTCAACAAGGTATTCGCTGAGCGTCATAAGTGCGTTGGGGTGGCAACAGTTGAGAATCTGTCCGTTTTTGCAAAGGGACATAAAGCGGTCGCCGGTTCTGCCCTCACGGTAGCAAGCAGTACAGAAAGACGGAATATGCTTCATTTCCATAAGCCAGTTTACAACCTCGTCAAGAGTTCTTTGGTCAGAAACATCAAACTGCTCTGAATCGTGAGGCCTTTCTTCTTCTGTGTAACCGCCGACAGATGTGCGTGAAGCACCGCTGATTTGCGAAATACCAAGCTCCAATGCACGCCCGCGAACCTTTTCGCTTTCGCGGGTTGAAATAATCATACCTGTATAGGGTACTGCAATGCGGATACAAGCAATAATCTTTTCAAAAATATCATCAGCAAGACCGTTGTCAAATACATCGGGGTCAATATCGTCAGCACGCTTGATTCTGGGCACACTGATTGTGTGAGGACCAACACCGTGAACTGCCTCAAGGTGCTCTGCGTGCATTAAAAGTCCGGCAAATTCATACTGATAACCCTCAAGACCGAAAAGTACGCCAAGACCTACGTCGTCAATTCCGCCCTCCATAGCTCTGTCCATAGCCTCGGTGTGATAATCATAATCGTGCTTGGGACCTGTCGGGTGAAGCTCAAGATAGCTTTCTTTGTTATAGGTTTCCTGGAAAAGAATGTATGTACCGATTCCCGCGTCCTTTAATTTACGGTAATTTTCAACAGTAGTTGCCGCAATGTTTACATTAACTCGGCGGATTGCACCGTTTTTGTGCTGAATACTGTAAATTGTCTTGATACATTCAAGAATATATTCAATAGGATTGTTTTTGGGGTCTTCGCCTGCCTCAATTGCAAGACGCTTGTGACCCATATCCTGAAGTGCGATAACCTCTGCCTTAACCTCTTCCTGTGTCAGCTTTTTACGGGCAATATGCTTGTTTTTCAGGTGATAAGGGCAGTAAACGCAGCCGTTTACACAGTAGTTTGAAAGATACAAGGGGGCAAACATAACAATTCTGTTGCCATAGAAAGCCAGCTTGATTTCTCGGGCAAGGTCATACATTTCCTGCACCTTTTCGGGAATATCACAAGCAAGCAAAACTGATGCCTCGCGGTGAGTAAGACCCTCACAGTGAATTCCGTTTTCAGTCTTTTTGGGACGAGCTTTCTGAAGCAAGCTGTCAATTAACTCTATATTATGCTTGTTTTCTTCGGCATAACGGATTGTGTCAAGTATTTCCTCGTGAGAAATGAATTCCGTTGCTTTTAATGATTTTGGATTATAATTTGACATATTAACACCTCATTGATTTATATATTTTTATGGTCACCGCGGTCAGTAACTATGGTGTAACCGATTGATTCCATTCGTTTTTTTAATTCGTTTACGCTTTGGGCAGATTCATCACCCGTGCAGATTTTGTTGTCATATAATTCATATTTTTTGCGGACAGACAAGGGTGAAAGATTTGGCATAACCACATTTGCCCCTGCAAGAATTCCCATTTCACGACCCTGCGGATGAATTGTGCCAAGTGCCGTTGTAGCGGGCAAAAGCAAATTGGGGTGAATAAGTCGGATTATGGACAAAAGATAAAGAGTCATTTTCAAAGAGCCTGATTTTTCGTTGGCAAACGGTGTGGCGTTATGACTGATAAACGGGCCTATTCCACACATCTGGGGCTTGAATTCTTCAATGAATTTCAAATCCTTTGCAAGACTTTTTACTGTTTGATAAGGTGAGCCTACCATAAATCCGCAACCCACCTGATAGCCGATATCCTTTAAATCTGCAAGACATTGCATTCGCTTTTCAAAGGACATATTTTCGGGGTGGAGCTTTTCATAATGCTCACGGTCTGCGGTTTCGTGACGGAGAAGGTATCTGTCAGCCCCCGCGTCAAACAATGCTTGATAACTTTCTCTTGTGCGTTCGCCCAATGATAAAGTAACGGCACAGTCGGGGAAATTTGCCTTGATTTCTTTAATCAGCTTACAAAGCAAATCATCGGTAAAATACGGGTCTTCACCGCCCTGTAACACGAAGGTGCGGAAACCAAATTCATAACCCTCTTTGCAACAGGCGAGAATATCGTCTTCATTTAGTCTGTAACGGGAGCAGCTTTTGTTATCTCTGCGAATTCCACAGTAAAGACAGTTGTTTTTACAGAAATTGCTGATTTCAATCAGCCCTCTGATGTAAACTGTGTTGCCATAGATTTTTTGCCTTGCCGCGACGGCTTTTTTTGCAATATATTCAGCCGCTTCGTCACTTTGGTTTTCAATAATATATTCATATTCTTCAAGAGATAAGCTATGCTCTTTTTCAAGACGGTCAATCAATTTGAAAACTTTATTCATTGCATGACACCACATTTGAATAAGCCGTTTTAACGCTTACACCTTTGAGCTTTCCTATTTTTCCCGAAAGGGTGCTGATAACAGGCTGAGGAGCATCAACCGCCACACTTAAAATACTCACATTGCATTTGCGGTAGGGGAGCCCCATTCTGCCGATTATATATTCGCCGTATTCGTGCAGAATATTATTAAGTTCCTGTGCAGATTCCGTATCTTCAACAATAACGGCAATAAGTGCAATTCTTGTTTCCATATTATTCTCCTAACAAAAAAAGACTGCAATCTTAAAAGATGCAGTCCTAAATAAGCATAAAATGCCTAAAAATCAATATTTTCTGCATCTTCCATCTCAATAAATATTTCAATGTCAGATTACTAGGCTGACGGGAGTCGAACACATTACGGTTTCGCTCGTCGCCTTATTCCGTGCGGTTTCGCACTCATTTTTGAAAGGCGTCAGCCTTCCTACAAATTCGTGCTTTACTGCACGAAAAATTCGACGGCAGAAACTCTTCGACCTGCCAAACAGAGAATTTTTTGTTCTGACGCAGTTGAAGAACGCAGGAATACTGTCGTATTTCAAGTGATGAAACAAGTCAGACGAAAAATTATCGTTTGTCAGGCGTGATGGGTTCGGCTCCCGTCAGCCTAAATTATACCATACTTTTACATTAAAATCAATAATGTAATGTTGAGTATTTG
>CAZTLU010000041.1:0-1742 GCA_964614605.1 uncultured Eubacteriales bacterium | reverse complement strand
CCTAAATTATACCATACTTTTACATTAAAATCAATAATGTAATGTTGAGTATTTGCAGAATAAGTGGTATAATGAATTATAAAAAATCACTGAAAAGGAATTAACCTATGAAATTTATATCTTGGAATGTTAACGGCTTTCGAGCCTGCTTAAATAAAGGCTTTGAGGATTTCTTCAACGAGCAGAATGCAGATTTCGTATGTATTCAGGAAACTAAAATGCAACCAGGTCAGGCGGAGTTTAATCCCGACGGATATTATCAGTATTGGTACAGTGCCGAGAAAAAGGGCTATTCGGGCACGGCAATTTTTACAAAGCACGAGCCCATAAGCGTCTGGTATGGGCTTGATATCCCACAGCACGACCACGAGGGCAGAGCAATCACCCTTGAATATGAAGATTTTTATCTTCTCTGCGTCTATACCCCCAATGCACAGCGTGAGCTTACCCGTCTCGAGTATAGAATGGAGTGGGAGGATGCTCTGCGTGACTATATTAAATCTCTCGACACCACAAAGCCCGTAATTTATTGCGGTGACTTGAATGTGGCACACGAAGAAATAGACCTTAAAAACCCGAAAACCAATCATCACAGCGCAGGCTTTACCGATGAAGAGCGCGGTAAATTCACTCAACTTCTGAATGAGGGATTTTCTGATACATTCCGTACTCTTTATCCTGATAAGGTAGAGTATTCCTGGTGGAGCTATATGTTCCACGCAAGAGAAAAGAATGTGGGTTGGCGTATCGACTATTTTGTTGTGTCCGACCGCCTTATGCCCAAGGTGAAGGAAAGCTTTATCCTCACCGAAATTATGGGCAGTGACCATTGCCCCGTAGGTATTGAAATAGAATTATAAGAGAAGCATAGATATAGAAACTTTGTAGGGGTCGGCGACCTCGACGACCCGTAAAAATTGCGTAGGGACAGAACTCCCGTTCTGTCCGTGTTGATTTACATCAATCTATTATAGAAACAGAAACTATGTAATGACAGTTCACGAACTGCCCGTTTCAGTTTAATATCTCACTATTTCGGGCGCTTCGTGAAGCGCCCCTACAATTTTAATTCGTGCACATATAAAAAACTCGGTAGTAAATTCTGCCGAGTTCTTTTTTTATTTATCTTTTAAGCTTCAGAATTTCTTCAATCGGTCCTTTGAAATCCTTTGAGATATTTTTAAGTGGCTTGTCATTTTTAATAAATCCACCAAAAATCATACCCTTGCGGTCAGTTGACATCTGGAATTTTGAAATAACGCGGGTCAATTCCTGCTTTTTGTCGGCATTTTCAAGATATGTGCAGTTTTCAACAGTGATTTCAACTGTTGCGTCAGCGGGTACATCGGTAATAATAAGGTCAAGGGGACCATCAATAATTGTCGGTCGTCCGTTGCGTTTTTCACCATTGACAGTAATAGTAACATCGCCGTCAACAATATCCTTGAAATTCACGAAGAAAGTTCTCATTTCGGGCACAACGCTCGTGTCACCCTCTGCTTTTGCAATTGTAAAGCTTACCTTGTCGCCGTCTTCTTTAACTGTGAATG
The DNA here is from genome assembly GCA_964614605.1 of uncultured Eubacteriales bacterium. Lineage (GTDB taxonomy): Bacteria > Bacillota > Clostridia > Oscillospirales > Acutalibacteraceae > Fimenecus. Next base: position 192 of record CAZTLU010000041.1, on the reverse strand, counting down.
CAGTTTTAAGGTATTCACCGTTCTGGTATGAAAGTGTGTCGCCGTCGTCCTCATAAAGAGTGAATGTATTGTTACCGCGGTAAACAAGCAATTCAAGTGTTTCGGGGTTTGAACAGTCGTTTGTCCTGTCGTTTGCACTCATCGGGATAATCGCACCCGCCTTTGCAAGCACAGGAATATTCTCAATATCGC
>CAZTLU010000040.1:0-13696 GCA_964614605.1 uncultured Eubacteriales bacterium | reverse complement strand
AGATTTTCATAATCCTCGTCGGATATGGCAACAATCGAGCCGTGGCGGGGATTAAAGGGCATTGAGTAATCGTCGGGGTTTACGGCATTAAAATTCTCAAAGTCGGTAGTCTGTTGCATAAAGAAACGGTCTGTGCCGTATTCGTCCATAACCATTACCCACTGGTCTGTGCCGGTAATATTGTAAATTTCGCTGCCCTCTACGCCCGTTTTTGCAAGGGAAACAACCACGGGGGCGTCCTCATAAGGTCCTGTGAGATTTGAGGATTTTACATACGCAATGGTCTGGTCTTCATCGTGCTTAAAATAAAGATAATACATTCTGTTTTCATTATTATAGGCGATATCGCCGTCGATGGTCTGAATACCTTTACGGATATACAACGGTTTGGGCACGGTCATCGTTTTCATATCATCAGAATAAGCATAGTACATTCCCGCGACATCGTTTTCCACCGTTGAATGTGCCCAATAAATCATATATTTTTGCTCGTTTTTATCCCAAATTGCCTGTGGAGCCCACGCTCTTGTAGTATTTTGAAATTCACCGCCGAAATCGCGGATATCAATGATTGTTTCGTCAATCCAATTCACTAAATCCTTTGATTTCCAGGTAACAAGTGCGTGGTTTGAGGTCCAGCCCTCAATACATTTCATATCAGTACCGATTATGTAGTAAAAACCGTCCTGTCCCTTGAAAATATATGGGTCACGGACACATTTTTTACCTTTAGTCTGTATAATTACAGGCTCATTATTGTTAAGTGCTGTGAAATTGTAGCCGTCTTCACTCACAGCGAAGTGAATTCTCTCTTGGTGAGGCTCATTGCCTACAAAATAGCAGAAAAGATATTTACCACTTTGGGATTTTGCGGGGGTTGCGTACATAATAATTCCTCCGATTTTGAGATTCTTCGCTTCGCTCAGAATGACAATGGGCGGGCACAGAGACCCGCCCCAACATTTTTGATTTATTCAAATGTTACATTGATATTGTCATCGGTTGAGGTAATGAGGATTTTGCTCATTGTTGTGCCCATATTATCAATCATAAGGGTTGAGATTTTGTCCTCAATATTACGGCGAATCACATTGCGCAAATCACGAGCGCCACGCACATTACCGTCCATTTTGCTGACAATTGCTGACGGTGTGTTATCGTCGTAAACAAGCTCTATGCCCTTATCCTTGAGAACTGTTTTCATTTCGTTCATCATAAGAACTGCGATATTCTTGTAATCCTCTTCGCTTAAAGGATTGAACACAACGATTTCGTCGACTCTGCCGATAAACTCGGGGCGCAGGAACTCATTAAGGGCTTTAAGCACCTTTTCTTTTGAGATATCCTTCGCACTCTTGCCGAAGCCGAGTGAGGTTTCTGCCTTTTGACTGCCTGCGTTTGAGGTCATAATAATGACCGTATTTGCAAAGCTTACGGTTCTGCCGTGGGCATCGTTTGTTTTGCCCTCGTCGAGAATCTGTAACAGAATATTCATTACATCGGGATGAGCTTTCTCAATCTCGTCAAACAGAATGATTGAATATGGCTTTCTGCGTACCTTTTCAGTAAGCTGACCAGCCTCATCATATCCCACATATCCCGGAGGTGAGCCGATAAGACGGGAAACGGAATGTTTCTCCATAAACTCGCTCATATCAAGACGGATAAGTGTTTCGGGAGTATCAAAAAGCTCCATTGAAAGCTGCTTTACAAGCTCGGTTTTACCAACGCCTGTGGGGCCCACGAAAATAAATGATGCGGGGCGTTTCTGAAGTGTGAGCTGAATTCTGCTACGCTTGATTGCATTTGCAACAAGAGTTACGGCTTCATCCTGACCGATTACCTTTTCCATAAGTCTGTCTTCAAGTCCGCGAAGTCGGTTAACATCGCCCTCAACAACCTTGGTTGCGGGAATACCTGTCCAGAGATTTATAACCTTTGCCAAATCGTCTTCAATTACATTGTTATCCTTGGCTTTTTCTTGAAGCTCCCCTGCTCTGCTCTCACAAACTGCAAGCTCGCCCTTTGTTCTGTAAAGGTCTTCATAAACAGGGTTCAAATCTTCATCCTTTTCGGGATTTGCGATTTTTTCTTCAAGAGCCTCAAGCTCTTTTTTAAGCTCAAATATTTTCTTTTCATTAAGCTCGTTTTCGCTGATTGCCTTATTGCGAAGATTTGCGCAGGTGCAAGCTTCGTCAAGCAAGTCAATTGCTTTATCGGGCAAGAAACGGTCTGTAATATAACGCTCTGAAAGAGTTACTGCCTTATACACAAGATTATCGCTGATTTGAACACGGTGGAATGTCTCATAATAGCCCTTAATACCAATGAGCATTTTATAGGTATCCTCAATTGAGGGCTCTTCAACCTTAACGGGCTGGAAACGGCGCTCAAGTGCGGCATCTTTTTCAATGTGCTTACGGTATTCGTTAAAGGTTGTGGCACCGATTACCTGAATTTCACCGCGGGAAAGTGCGGGCTTTAAAATATTCGCCGCATTCATTGAACCCTCGGCATCACCGGTACCTACAAGGTTGTGCACCTCATCGATAAAGAGAATAATATTGCCCTCGCTCTTAACCTCTTCAACAAGTCCTTTGATACGGCTTTCAAACTGACCGCGGAACTGTGTGCCTGCCACAAGGGCGGTTAAATCAAGAAGATGGATTTCTTTATCGGCAAGCTTTGCAGGAACATTACCCTCGGCAATTCTCTGTGCAAGGCCCTCGGCAATAGCAGTTTTACCAACGCCGGGCTCACCGATAAGGCATGGGTTGTTCTTTGTTCTTCTGCACAAAATCTGAACTGCGCGGGCAATTTCAGTATCTCTGCCGATAATTCTGTCAAGCTTACCTTCTCTTGCACGCCCCGTTAAATCGGTGCAATAAAGAGAGAGCATTTTGCGTTTATCGTTCTTTGTACCCTGCTTTTTCTTGTTCTTGGGGTTGGATTTTTTGCCGTCACCGTTAAGGTCTTTGATATTCTCTTCGGGAACATCCATTGGCATCATTCCCATATTCTGCATAAATGGGAAGGTTGAAGCTCCGCCAAGCTGAAAGTCGTCACCCATTGACTCCATCATCTGGTCCATCTGCTCGGTGATGTCGTCAAGCTGGTCTTCTGTTATACCCATATTCTCCATCATCTGCTTAATGGGGCCAATGTTAAGCTCCATTGCGCATTTGATACAATATCCCTCATTGGTTGTTTTGTCGCCGTCCATACGGGAAACGAAAATTACAGCAGGGTTCTTTTTGCATCTGCTGCAAATCATATTTTTGTTCATTGCTTTTTATCCTTTTATGTGATTATTTTTTCTTTATATTTTCCTTCATCTGCTTAAATGCTCCCGGTAAGTAACTGAAAAATGCTATGAATGTGAGAATTACTGCTATTACCACAAGCACAAACATAGCTGTTTCGGGAATTGTGTATTGAGGATTGATACGGCTTATTGCGCCAATTTCAGGACCAAAGCCCACAATTACTACCATTACTGCATAGAACACAAAGGTTGCAACCTTGCCCCAGATTTCTGCGGCTACGGGACGAGTGCCAAGTGCAACCAGTATTGCTCCGCCCAAAATCATAAGAACATCCTTAATGATGAAAAGTAAGAATACCCAAGCAAAAGCCTGCATAGCCTCACTTTGTGCCTCTTTAAATTTAAGGAAAAGCACAATTGCAAGAGCGAAAATTGTAAGCTTATCGGCAATTGGGTCAAGCATTTTGCCGAGTGCTGATACCTGATTGAATTTACGGGCAATTTTTCCGTCTACTGCGTCGGAAAGTCCCGAAATAGCAATCATTGCAACCGACCACCAGATATGGTCATTATAATAAAGAACTGCGATTACGGGAATTAAGCAAATTCTTATTACTGAAATAAGGTTTGGAATTGTAAGACAACCGTCGAACAATTCTTTAACATTTTGTTTTAATGTCTTTTTTTCTTCACTCATTGTTTCTTACTCCTTAAAGCATTTCCTTTAATGAATTGATAAAGGGATTAATATAGTCAAGAATATTTATAATAAATGATTCATTTACTGCAGTTGATAATTCGCCGTCGCCGTTTGACAATGCCAAATCAAGAATTGTGCAGATAAACACAAGCACCACAACACCCTTTATTGCACCGAGAACGCCGCCCAGAGTTTTGTTGACCTTGCCCACAAGTGGTAAATCGAAAAGCTTTGAAATAAGCTTTGCAACGATTTTGAGCACAAAGCAAAGAAGAAGTGCCAAAATAATGAAGAATACTGCAGTAAGCACTCCCACAACGATTGGCTGAACTACTTTCGTTACGAGCTCAGTTGCCAGATTTTCAGAGCTTAAATTTGCAGATGAGATTGTTTCTTTGATTTCTTCAACATTTACGCCTGCCGAAGAAGCAAGAGAAACTATGAAATCGGGAAGAACACTCAATGTAAGCTCTGCAGTTTCGGCAATACTTGATGCGTTAACATTTGCGTCAATCTGCTCTTCGATTGATTCTATCATTGCATCTTCAACGATACCGTCATATACGCCCTGCGCCACAACGGGGCTGAATGAAAATGCAAGAGCAAAGGCAGCAATAACTGCAACAAGCTCTAAAAGGGATAGCACAAAACCTTTTTTAACTGCCGAGGCAATGAAAGCCACGAGAATTGCGATAAGTATGATGTCTAAAATAAGCGACATAAAATCACCTCATAATCTATTGTTCTTCTGTATTATCACCAACAGAAGAGTATTTTTCTATTTTATCCATTGAATAAACATATGTGTTTCGCGAAGAAACAATTACTTTTTCGGCGTCGGTGTTGACTGCCGCACTTCCGCTTAACTCCCCTTTCATATTATAGATTTGAACACTGCTGTCTGTAAGCACCGCAACATATTTACCATCGGTTGAAACGGATTTTACAAGTCCGTCAATCTCTTGTGTAAAAAGCTCTGTGCCCGATTTATTGTAAACCTTTATAATTTTCTGGGTTGTGCTTGAATATTTTGAAAGCACAAGCACCGCAGTGTTATTATCTGAAATATGAAGTCTTGATGGAGTGTTGACCGAAACATCAATTCTTTGTGAAATTTTATAATCCTGAACTATTTCACACACATTATCGCCAAGAATCATCAGAGTTTCATTTGAAAGGAACTGAACTGATGAAATTGCACTGTCTGTATATTCAAATGTGGCTTTTGCCTCTGTTTCTTTTTTATCGAAAATATAAACCCTTGAGTAAACTGAACCGTTTTGCACGCCGAGCACCGAAACCGCATAAAGTCTGCCGTTATCGGAAATATCACAAGAAATTATGTGCTCTTTTGCACATTTCCACACGAAAACCTCTTCGTGCTGTTTATCATAAACTGTGAGCATACTCTCGGCACCGTCTGCTCTTGTGGCAACTGCCGCAGAGCCGTCTTTACCCATAGCGGCGGTGAGAATCATATAATCGAGCTCTTTTTCATAAAGAACTCTTGTTTTTGACTGCACACGGAATTTTGTTCCGCCTTCATCATAAAGAAGAATTCTGCCGCTGTTACTGCTCATTACGGGATGGTCATATTTATGAGAGAGATTTGAAAGCTCTTTGGCAGTTGAGTCAAGCACCTTTACAGTATCGTCATAAACAAGCACCAAATCAGAATTGGTCATTCCTGCGTCTTCAATTTCAATTCCATCCATACTGTAAGGATATCCCTCGCCTGAACCAATACCTGCAAGTGAAGTGCGTATTGAGTCGCCGATTGTTGAGAAGGTTACTCCGCCGAACTGTGCCGCAGCAATAATGATAAGCAAAAGCACAACCACTATGATTGCAAGCATTTTAAGAGTTTTTGCAGTTTTAAGGCTTACAGTTTTATTTGATTTTTTCTTTTTTGAAGCCGTTGTTTTTGTACCGTTTTGTGCCACTTAAATCACCACACATCAATAGAAAACTTCGTTAAGATATAAGCCGTGCGCCGCCGCAGTAACGCCTGCATTGTCACGGTTGCGGCTTTCGATTATTTGAGGTATTGTATCTTTTTCGATTTTGCCGCGTTGAATATCAAGCAAGGTGCCCACGATAATTCGCACCATATTATATAAAAAGCCGTTGCCGCTGACTCTGACCTCTACCAAATCACCGTTTCGGGTAACCGAGCAATCAAAGATTTCGCGGGTTTTATCCTCAATTTCTGTTCCTGCACTGCAGAATGCAGAAAAATCGTGAGTACCGATAAAGGCTTTTGCCTCGTCATTCAGCATTTCTGTGTCAAGCTCATAGGGATAAAACATTGCTTTATTTTCGTAAAAAGGATTACGGTATTTGCCGTTATAAATACGATAAACATACTCTTTACCCTTGCAATCGTATCTTGCGTGGAATTCGTAATCCACATCCTCGCAAGCATAAACAGAAATTTCGGGCGGAAGATAGAAATTAAGTGCATCGGGCACTTTTTCGGCAGGGATTAAACATTCTGTTCTCACATTGCAACAGAACATATTTGCGTGAACTCCCGCGTCGGTACGGCTACAACCTATTATATTTTCTTCTTTTCCGCTTAAATTCTTAAAAGCGTTACACAATTCCTGCTGAACGGTATTTCCGTTAGGCTGAATTTGCCAGCCGTGAAAGGAAGTTCCGTCATACCGCAAGGTTAAAAGTAAATTCCGCATTATATTCACCGCAATAAATGTTGAGTAAAACTACTGCCGCAATAACAACTGCACAGCAAAGTGTTGCAAGGTAATCACGCGCAGAGAATTTTAGTGCGTTCATGGTGGTTTTGCCCTTACCGCCGTTATAGCAACGGCAAGTCATGGCATTAGCAAGCTCGTAAGCACGCCTGATTGAATTGAAAAGCAAAGGAATAAACAAGGGTATAAGCGCCTTTGCACGCTTTACAATACTGCCCTGCTCAAAATTTGCACCGCGGGATTTTTGTGCACTCATAATTTTATCAACCTCTTCAATGAGAGTGGGAATAAAACGAAGTGCGATTGTCATTATCATTGTAACGGTGTGAAAATCAATTCCGATTTTCTTAAAAGGTGCAAACACACGGTCAAGACCGTTGGTGAGCGAGGTTGGCGAAGTTGTATAGGTAAGCATTGTACTCATTACAATAAGCAATGAGATACGCAAAGCCATAAATACTGCTGTGAGAACACCGCCGCTTGTAATCTGAATTTTCCACACATCAATAAGGGTGATACCTGTTTTTACATAAGCAATCTGTAAAATTGATGTGATAATCACAATTAAAAGTATTGGTTTTAAACCTTTGGTTACGGTTTTAAGAGGGATTTTTGACATCGCAATAATTATCGCCGCCATAGCAAAGCAAAAGAAAAGCGATATAAAGTTATTACACACAAAAACCATAACTATGAAAATTACTGTGAAAAGTAATTTTGCGCGGGGGTCAAGCTTATGGATAACTGAATCCAGAGGGAAATACTGACCTAATGTGATGTCTTTAATCAAGAAATCCCCCTCCCCTCAAAAAGCTTTTTAAGTTCCATATAGCCTTGCTCGACTGTATAGACCTTTTCGCTGACAGGATATCCTTTTTCGCGAAGCTTTATAAACACCTCGGTAATCTGCGGAACAGAAAGACCGATTTCGCGAAGACGGGAGGAATTTTCAAAAATATGGTCAACTGTACCCGTATTTTCGACCTTTGCGTCGTTCATAACGATAACCTTTGTGGCAAAGCGGGCAACATCATCCATACTGTGAGAAACAATAATAACTGTTTTGCCTGTTTTTTCACGGTAATTCTTAATAAGCTCGAGAATTTGCTCTCGACCTCGCGGGTCAAGTCCGCTTGTGGGCTCGTCGAGAATAAGGATTTCCGGCTCCATTGAAATTACGCCTGCAATTGCAACGCGACGCTTTTCACCGCCCGACAAATCAAATGGTGACTTCGTAAGCATTTCATCCGGGATACCAACATATTTTGCGGCATTGCGTACTCTGTCGTCGATTTCAGCCTCAGAAAGCCCCATATTTTTAGGGCCAAAAGCTATATCCTTATAAACAGTTTCTTCAAAAAGCTGATATTCGGGGTATTGAAAGCAAAGTCCGACACGAAAACGCGCGTCAAAAAGCGTTGCTTTGGACTCGTGGATATTTTCGCCGTCAAGGAAAACCTTGCCGTCAGTAGCCTTTAAAAGTCCGTTAAGGTGCTGAACAAGTGTGCTTTTGCCTGAGCCTGTATGACCGATAATCGCCACGAATTCGCCTTTTTCCAAGCTTATATTTACATTGTCAAGTGCGGTGATTTTAAAAGGTGTGCCCTCACCGTAGACATATGTTAAATTTTGGGTTTCCAGGTGGGACATAGATTACTGACCTTTCAATAAATCATCAATATTTTCGACCAATTCGTCGATACTTAACAAATCGTTTTTAAGATTTATACCATCTTTACGAAGCTTTTCTGCAAGCAGGCAGGTCTGAGGAACATCAAGACCGATACTGCGGATTTTTTCAGTATCTGCAAAAATTTCGCGGGGTGTGCCGTCCATTAAAAGACGGCTGTCATCCATAACGACAATGCGGTCTGCTTCACAGGCTTCTTCCATATAATGAGTGATATAGACAACGGTTATGCCCATTTCGCGATTAAGCTTTTTTATGGCATTCATAACATCGCGTCGACCCACAGGGTCAAGCATTGCGGTGGGCTCGTCAAGGATAATGCAACGGGGCTCCATTGCGATTATGCCCGCAATTGCAACGCGTTGCTTTTGACCGCCTGAAAGCTTATGGGGGCCGTGCTTGCGGTATTCATACATACCAACAATCTTCAAGGATTCGTCAACTCTGCGACGGATTTCTGTAGGCTCAACACCCAAATTTTCGGGACCGAACGCCACATCCTCTTCAACAATTGTTGCAACAATCTGATTGTCGGGATTCTGAAAAACCACGCCAACAAGTTGTTTTATTGCTATATCATTTTCTTCGTCTTTTGTATCCATTCCGTTAACGCTGACTGTTCCGCTTTCAGGAATAAGCAAGCCGTTAGAGAGCTTTGCAAGGGTGCTTTTGCCCGAGCCGTTATGACCGAGAACAGCCACGAACTCGCCCTCATTTATTGTGAGTGAAAAATCTCTCACCGCGGACGGAAGGGTTATCCCCTCTTCTTCGCTTTCGTATCGGAAGGTTACATTTTTAAATTCAATAATTGACATTATTCTTTGCTCCAGATAGCACTTGCTCCGCAAGGTAATATAAGACCGTTTTCGGTGGTACGAAGTCCGATTTCGCTGCCCGTTACTTTACCGCCGAAGCGTTTTTTGACGACTGCGCCTAAAATATATTCCATAACTGACGGGCTAAGTCCTGTTGTATATGAATTGATTAACATCATAAGCGGGTCGTTTGACAGCACCTGACTGCAAAGCTCAACAAAGCCGTAAACCTCGTTTTCAAGCTTCCAGACCTCACCGCCGGGGCCTCTGCCGTAAGATGGCGGGTCCATAATGATGATGTCGTATTTATTTCCGCGGCGGATTTCACGCTGAACGAATTTGATACAATCGTCAACAATCCAGCGGACAGACTTATCTGCAACGCCCGATGACGCTGCGTTTTCTTTTGCCCAGAGAGTCATACCCTTTGAGGCATCAACATGGCACACGCTTGCCCCTGCTTTAAGTGCTGAAACAGTTGCGCCACCCGTATATGCAAACAAGTTGAGAACCTTAACTTCTCTGCCTGCGTTTTTAATAATCTCTGCGGTGTAGTCCCAATTCACAGCTTGCTCGGGGAAAAGACCCGTGTGCTTAAAGCCCATTGTTTTTATATTAAAAGTTAAATCGCGATAGCCGATAGTCCAGAAATCCGGGATTTTATTCTTAATTTCCCACTGACCGCCACCTGATTGTGAGCGGTGATATATAGCATCAGCTTTTCGCCAAAGAGGATTTTTCTTTTCTGTTTTCCAAATCACCTGTGGGTCGGGACGAATAAGAGTTATATTGCCCCAACGCTCAAGGCGTTCACCGCAGGAGCAGTCAATAAGCTCGTAATCTTTCCAATTATCAGCAACGCGCATAAATTAAACTAACCTTTCTCTGACAACCTGGGCAACGCTTTCGCCCAATTCTTTAATCTGTTCTAAATCTTTACCCTCAAGCATAACGCGAACAAGTGGCTCTGTACCTGAAAGACGGACAAGAATTCTGCCCTCGTCACCCAATACTTCTTCAACCTGCTTGATTGCATTCTGAACTTCTTTATCTTTCTGGAACTGTGCTTTACCGAAGTTTGAAACACGAACATTGATAAGCACCTGAGGATAAACTTCCATTTCGTCTGCAAGCTCTTTGAGAGTCTTTTCTGTATCTTTAACAACTGCCAAAAGCTGAATTGCAGAAAGCTGACCGTCACCTGTTGTGGCATATTTCAAGAAGATAATATGACCTGACTGCTCACCGCCGATACTGTAACCGTTGGCGTGCATATTTTCAAGCACATAACGGTCGCCGACCTTGGTCTTTTCGCATTTGATTCCGTTTTCTTCGCAGAACTTGAAAAAGCCCATATTACTCATAACGGTAACAACTGCGGTATCTTTTTTAAGCTTGCCCAGCTTTTTCATATGCTTTGCACAAACTGCAATACACTTATCGCCGTCAACTACTGCGCCTGTGTGGTCGATTGCCAACATTCTGTCGGCATCGCCGTCGAAAGCAAAGCCTAAATCACAGTTATTGTCAACAACGCATTTCTGTAATTGCTCAAGGTGAGTTGAGCCACAGTCTTTATTGATATTAACACCGTCCGGCTCTGCGTTGATTACAACAACCTCTGCACCAAGACGAGTGAAAACCTCTTCTGCAGATACGCTTGAAGAACCATTTGCACAGTCAAGTGCAATTTTGTAGCCCTCAAAGCTCATATTTGTTGCAGAGAGAAGATGCTCAATATAATCAGCAACCGCATTTTCGGCTCTTGTTACTCTGCCAACCTCACCGCCGATGGGTGTGGGAGGAGCATCAACATCGTCAAGAATGATTTCTTCAATCTGATTTTCAAGTGCATCGGGGAGTTTATATCCGTTTGACTGAAAAATCTTGATTCCGTTGTATTCACAAGGGTTATGTGATGCTGAAATCATAACGCCTGCATCGTATTCATATTCACGAACAAGATGTGCAACTGCAGGAGTGGGAACTGTGCCGAGAAGAAGAACATCTGCACCGACTGAACAAAGTCCTGCACTGATTGCGCTTTCTAACATATCTGATGATGCTCTTGTGTCTTTACCGATAAGTACGCGGGGTCTTTCGCCCTTTGAATTCTCTAAAAGCACCATTGCGGCGGCACGACCGATTTGCATTGCAAGTTCGCAAGTAAGCTCTGTATTGGCAACTCCGCGAGCGCCGTCTGTTCCGAAAATTCTACCCATTTTATTTTCTCCTTTTTCTTTAACTAAAACAGTGATGTTTGCGAATTGGATTTTGGGGTATCTGCGTTTGGTATATTATAGCCTAAATGTTTATATGCCAAGGGTGTTGCAACTCTGCCGCGAGGAGTTTTTGCAAGGAAGCCGATTTGCATTAAATACGGCTCATAAACATCTTCGATTGTAACAGCCTCTTCACCGATTGTAGCGGCAAGAGTTTCAAGTCCAACGGGACCGCCGTTGAAATTCTTAATCATAGTATTGAGCATAAGTCGGTCAATATTATCAAGTCCGATTTGGTCGATTTCCATTCTGCCCAATGCAATTTTTGCGTTATCTTCGCTTATTACGCCGTTACTCATAACCTGCGCAAAGTCACGGGCACGCTTTAAAAGTCGGTTTGCGATACGGGGTGTACCGCGTGAACGAGATGCAATTTCAAGTGCACCGCCGTCATCGGTGTAAATATCAAGAATTCCTGCACTGCGCTTTACAATCTGTGACAATTCTTCGGGAGTGTAAAGCTCAAGACGAAGAATTACGCCGAAACGGTCACGGAGAGGTGCTGTAAGCTGACCTGCGCGGGTTGTGGCACCTACCAATGTGAATCGGGGCAAGTCAAGACGGATTGAGCGTGCTGACGGACCTTTGCCGATGATGATGTCTAATGCATTGTCTTCCATTGCGGGATATAAAACTTCTTCAACCGCACGGGAAAGACGGTGAATTTCGTCAATGAAAAGCACATCGCCGTCATTAAGATTTGTGAGAAGCGCCGCCAAATCGCCCGGCTTTTCAATTGCGGGACCTGAGGTTACGCGGATTTGAACGCCCATTTCGTTGGCGATGATGCCTGCCAATGTGGTTTTACCCAATCCGGGAGGGCCATATAAAAGTACATGGTCGAGAGTATCGCCACGGTTTTTAGCGGCTTCAATGTAAATTCGCAAATTCTCTTTTGCCTTTTCCTGTCCGATATACTCATTCAAGGTTTTGGGGCGAAGAGAAAGCTCAATATCGCGGTCGGTTTCGGTAAAATCGGGAGTAATTATTCTGTTCTCGTTATCGAAATCCATTTACTTTTCCCCCTTAACCTAACGCAAGCATTTTAAGTGCCTGCTTAATAATATCTTCAACTGAAAGTGTACTGTCAATTTTACTTACTGCCACACTTGCCTCACTCTGTGAATAGCCAAGCATTTCAAGGGCTGCAACCGCCTCAGCAGTATTTGAATTTTGGAGTGTTGCAGAAACTGCAGAGAGGTCAGCTTCTACCGTTCCGCCGACTGCGAGTGAACCAACCTTGTCCTTTAATTCCATACAAATTCTCTGTGCAAGTTTCGGACCCACGCCATTTGCTTTTGTGAGAGCCTTGTGGTCACCCGCAGCAATGCTTAATGCCACTTTATCTGCTGACATTTCAGAAAGGATTGCAAGTCCCATTTTGGGACCGACACCGTTGACGGTTATGAGCATTTTAAAGCAATCCATTTCTGCTTTATCGTAAAAGCCGAAAAGCTCCATTGCATCTTCGCGAACATTCAAGTATGTGTAAAGTGTCACCTTTGCACCCATTGATGCACATTTTTTCGAGGTTGTGAGAGTGGTCATACAACGGAATGCAACGCCGTTTACATCTACAATTACATTTGATGGGTCAAAATCGACCACATTGCCTGTTACTGAATAAATCATAGTTTTTCCTCAATCATTTAAGATTTTTAAGTCTTCCCATAAGTGAGCCGCTTGCGTGGGCGTGGCAGATTGCCATTGCCAATGCGTCGGCAGTATCGTCGGGCTTGGGAATTTTTTCAAGCTTCAAAATAACTCTTGTCATTTCCTGAACCTGCTTTTTTTCGGCTCTGCCGTAGCCTACAACACTCTGTTTTACCTGCAAGGGTGTGTATTCAAAAATATCAAGTCCGTTTTTCTGCGCCGCAAGGTTTATAACTCCCCTTGCCTGTGCTACATCAATAACGGTTTTTGCGTTGGTGTTATAGAAAAGTTTTTCGATAGCTAAAGCATCTGGCTTATATTTATTTATAATATCGCAAATCCCGTCATACACAGTTTCAAGTCGCTCGTTAAAGGGGGTTTTTGCCTCGGTTGTGACCGCACCGTAAGCGATAACAGAAAATCTGTTTGCGGTGTAGTCGATTACCCCCCAACCAACGATTGCGTAGCCCGGGTCGATGCCTAAAATAATCATGACATAATACCTCATTCTATATTCGTTCAATTATATCACATTACATTATAAATGGCAAGAAAAAAGGGACTAAAATAGTCCCTT
>CAZTLU010000039.1:0-13880 GCA_964614605.1 uncultured Eubacteriales bacterium | reverse complement strand
GGTTCGTACGCCAATATGTTTGATGTAAGAACTCGTGCGAAGATTTGCGATGAAGATTTCAAAACATATATTGCGAATTCAAATGATGAAGCAGAGCTCATAATCTCAAAAGTCGGTTTCGTTTATTCTCGAAATGCAACAACATTCTCAACAGAAGATGCTAAAAAAGTTGCACAAGGTGAAACTGTAAGCGGATATACTGATGCACCTGTAAATTACATTCAAGATGCAGACGGATATTATATGTTCACTTGCATTGTGACGGGTATTCCAATCGAAGATGTAGAAGAAAGTGTAACTGCTTATGCCTACATTTGTGTTAATGATGAATGGTATTTCTTTGATGCAGAAGTTACTGCAGATTTTAACTCGTTACATTCAACTTATTATCCACAAGCCGCCGAACTATATGGCTGGCAAATTTAAATCAGTAAGGCGGTGGCTTTCGCATAGCCGAAAATTGAACTTAATTTATTTTAATGTTAACTTTTACAAATTCGGGCGGATGAAGGACATCCGCCCCAACTTTTTGCAATAAATTTTGATTTAGTCAAAAATTTAACAATTTCTCATTGACACTTTTAGGGTTTGAGAGTAAACTATATTTGTTAATAATTTATTTAAGAGGTGCTTAACATGGCAATGCAATTGACAGCCGAACAGCAGGCAATGCTTAACGGCGAACAAGGCGAAGTTATGGCTAAAGTTATGAAAACACTTGTTATGTACGGCGAGACCTTTGGCGCTGAAAAAATGGTGCCCGTAACAAGCGAAAAGGGACATCTTGTTACAAGCTTCGGCTTAAAAATGATGACTCCTGTTTACGATTTGATGGACCAGCTTCTTAACGCTGGCGTTACATCAAAGCAGAAATTCTCTGTTGACCCCAAACCCTATGACCCCAATGTTCCGTCAGATTTCTTGAAGAATATCGTTTTCAAGAAGTTTATGTATTCAAAGCAGAACGATTATGACGAGCAGCTTCGTAAGATGGGTCTTTTGAATGACGATGCATACACTTGTGCTTGCTATCTTGACGAAGTTGGCAACACACCCAAAAAAGGCGATGTTCTTTCTTGGGCAGAGTCCAGTGCTGTTGCATATGTAAACAGCGTTATCGGTGCTCGTTGCAACCGTAACTCCGGTATTATCGAAATGATGGGCTCAATCGCAGGCTATGTTCCTTATTTTGGTCTTCTTACTGATGAGGGCAGAAAGGCTACTTGGGTTATCGAGGTTAAATGTACAAAGAAGCCCGAAGCACAGGTTCTCGGTTCTGCAATCGGTATGAAGGTTATGGAAGATGTTCCTTATGTTAAGGGAATGAACGAATGGCTCGGCACAGAGCTTGACGACAACGCAAAGGCATATCTTAAAGACTTCGGTGCCGCTTGCGCTTCAAACGGTGCAGTTGGTCTTTATCATATTGCAGGTCTTACTCCCGAAGCTGTTGAAATGGGTGAAGAAATTATTACAGAAAACGCACAGGTTTATGTAATTGACGATGCAGAGCTTGAAAGAGTTAAGAACAATTACCCTGTAATGTGGAAAAATCCTGATGCAACTCCCAAGCTTTGCTTTGTAGGTTGTCCTCATATGACAATGGCACAGCTTAAAGAGTGGACAGACAATGTTTGTGCAGGACTTGAGAAAAACGGCAGAAAGAAAGTTTCTGTTCCTACCGTATTCACAGCTCCTCCCGCAGTTTGTGACGAGTTTAAAAAGACGGATTACTATGCAAGACTTCAGGCAACAGGCGTAGTATTAAGCTATATTTGTCCTCTTATGTATATGAATAATCCTCTTGCAAAGAAGATGCCCGTAATCACAAATTCAAACAAGCTTCGTACATACACAACTTCTCGCTACTATACAAGCGAAGAAATTCTTGACATAATCACAAAGGGGGCTAAATAAAATGAAAACTTTTAAAGGACGCCCCGTAGTACCGGGCAAGGCAGAGGCAATCGCACTTGTTTCTCACGGCGGATTCAATACTCTTGCATCATTCCAGGGTGCATTGCAGTTTGGCGACAAAGAGGCAAAATGCGGTGACCAGAATAACACAGATATTTATGAGCAGCCAATGGTAGGTAAAGCACTTTGCTTGCCACAGACAATTGGTTCAACCACAGGCGGTATGGTTCTTTACTGTGCAAAGGTTATGGAGCGTTGCCCCGCTTGTATGCTTTTCTCAGAGCATATCGACTCTCTTGCGGCTGCAGGCGCGATTATCGGCTCAGTTTGGACAGATACTCCAATGCCGACAGTTGATTGCCTCGGCGAAGAATTCCTCAATACCGTAAAAACAGGTGACAAAATCACAGTTTATGAAGACGGAACAGTTACAATTGAATAATTAAGTATAAGAAAAGAGCCTATCAAACGATAGGCTCTTAATTTGGCGGAGAGCAAGGGATTCGAATTATAGATTCACAACGCAAATGGGGGATTTGCGTTGTGCTTTTGGCTAAAAATGATATAGTATATCATTTTCTTAACGCCAAAACCCTGCGGGTTCGAATCCCATACATATACTTGACTAAAAAAATAATGACACCCAAAAGGATGTCATTATTTTCTTGGCGGAGAGCAAGGGATTCGAACCCTCGAAACCGTTTTAGCAGTTTACACGATTTCCAATCGTGCTCCTTCGACCAGCTCGGACAACTCTCCGCGTCAACAGTTCATTATTATATATGAATCTTTTTCTAAAATCAAGTCCTTTTTTAATTATTATTCCCTTAAATTGACTTTTTACTGTCAATAATATATAAATATTAATTAATGAAAATCAAAGGGGAATTTAGATGCTCGAAAACATTATTTCAACCGTAAATGATGCGTTATACAGCTATATTTTGATAATCATTCTTGTACTCGGTGGATTATATTTTACATTCAGAACTAAATTTGTTCAGTTCAGATTACTAAAAGAGCAGTTCCGTGCAGTAATGGAAAAACCGAAAGACAGTAACGGCGTTTCTTCATTCCAAGCTCTTATGGTGTCAACTGCGTCACGAGTTGGCACAGGCAATATTATCGGTGTTTCATCGGCACTTTGCCTTGGTGGTTTTGGCTCGGTTTTCTGGATGTGGCTTATTGCCATTGTGGGTAGTGCATCAGCATTTATTGAGAGCACTCTCGCACAGATTTATAAGAAAAAAGGTTCCGATGGATGTTACGGCGGGCCTGCTTATTACATTGAAACAGCGCTCCACAGCAAGCCTTTGGCAATAGTATTCTCAATTTTGCTTATTCTTACTTATGGCTTCGGATTTAATATGCTCGCGTCATATAATCTTCAATCAACATTTTCGGGTTATAGCTTTTATGATTCAAAAACTACACCGTGGGTAATCGGACTTGTTGTTGCCGTTGTTGTTGGTTATTGTCTCTTCGGTGGCGGTAAACGAGTTATCAAGGTTACAAGTACGCTTGTTCCAATTATGGGCGTTGCATATATCCTTGTTGCCCTTGTAATTGTGTTTATGAATATCGGCTTGTTACCCGATATTTTCAAGACAATTTTTGCAGAAGCATTTAATATTGAGGCTATTTTCGGCGGATTCAGTGGCTCTTGTGTAATGTATGGTATCAAACGCGGACTTTTCAGTAATGAGGCGGGCGTAGGTTCTGCACCAAACGCATCAGCATCGGCAGAGGTTAATCACCCTGTTAAGCAAGGTCTTGTGCAGGTTTTATCAGTATTTATTGATACAATTCTCATTTGTTCCGCAACTGCATTTATGTGTATGAGCTCGGGCGTTGAGCCGTCTGCAGAGCTTTCTGGCGCACCTTATGTTCAGGCAGCACTTACTGAAACTCTCGGTTCATTTGGTCCCATATTCATAACAATAGCAATGATTTTATTTGCATTCACAACACTTATCGGCAATCTTTTCTATGTGGATAAATGTATTTTTCATATTTTCGGCAAGAAACCGGGTAAGGTATTTATGAGCATTTATTATATTATTGCATCCGTGGTTATTTTTGTCGGCGCAGGTTTAAATGCTGATTTGCTTTGGGGCATTGCTGATGTCACAATGGGAGGTATGACGCTGATAAATATGCCCGTTATAATTTTCCTTGGTAAATATGCATTCAGAGCCTTAAAGGACTATGAAAATCAGCGTAGTGAGGGAATTGAGCCTGTATTCAAAGCAAAAGATATCGATTTACCCCATAAAACAGATTATTGGAATTAAAAATTGGCACTGACTTATTAAAAGTCGGTGCTTTTTTGTTGATTATGTAAATTTACTATGATAAAATAAAAGTATGAAAGGGGAATGGTTATGAAAAAGAAAGGTATAAAAACTTTAGCGATTATTCTGGCGGTAATTCTTGTTTTAGGCATCGGCGGATTTTCATTTTTGTTCCTTAACGGACTTTCGGGGCTTCATATAAGAAGTGAAGCACAAGAGGGGCAGATTAAGGTTGCTTGTGTCGGCGATAGTATCACATACGGTCACGGTGTAACACCTTGGCACAAAAACAATTACCCAGCAGTATTACAAAATCTGTTAGGCGACGACTATAATGTACAGAATTTCGGTGTAAGCGGTACAACTGCACACAGTACAGGTGACCAACCATATATTGAAACTAATATTTACAAACAAAGCATTGAATATAACGCTGATATCCTCATTTTTATGCTTGGCAGTAATGACTCAAAGCCTGAAAATTGGAAAGGTGCAGAAGCATTTAAAGAGCAGTATCTCGCTTTGCTTGATACATATATAACCGAAGAAAATTCACCTAAAATTTATCTTGGTATTCCTGCAAAGGCATTTTACGAGGATGAAAGTCAAACAGAAGGCATAACCACTTATGACATTCAACCCAATTGGGTTGACGAAATCGCAGAAATCATAAAAGGAATTGCCGCAGAGCGTGGATATAAATATATTGATATTTATGCTCTTACTGCTGACCATCCCGAATGGTTTGCGAGCGATTATGTCCACCCGAATACAGAAGGTGCGGCGGCAATTGCTAATGAGGTTTACGAAAATATAAAATAAACTGAAAATCACTCCCTGCATAGAATGTATGGGAGTGATTTTTATGCCGATTATTCAATATAACAGAGCAAACGCTGTTGCTTATGCGCAGGAGTGGGCGCTTTCTCGAAATCCTCAATATTTCGATTTTCACGGAATAGGAGGGGACTGCACCAATTTTGCCTCACAATGTATTTATGCTGGTGCGGGTGTAATGAATTATACAAGAGATTACGGTTGGTATTATATCTCGCCTGATGACCGTGCGGCTGCCTGGTCGGGTGTGCAGTATCTTTATAGATTTCTTACCACTAATCAAGGCGTTGGACCCGTTGGCAGAGATGCTGATTTAAGTGAAATTCAACCCGGTGATGTAATCTTTTTATACAATGGTGAAAGGCTCTATCATACACTTGTTGTTACGGGATTTGATACAGACGGCGAAATCCTTATTTGTGCTCATACTGTAGATTC
Source organism: uncultured Eubacteriales bacterium (assembly GCA_964614605.1). GTDB lineage: Bacteria > Bacillota > Clostridia > Oscillospirales > Acutalibacteraceae > Fimenecus. Next base: position 8,394 of record CAZTLU010000039.1, on the reverse strand, counting down.
ATATATGCGACGACTTGATACCTATAACTATGTCAGCACCTATCCTGTTCATATCGTTCAAGTTAATACAAGATAAAGAAAAAAGGATTGGGTTATTCCAATCCTTTTAACATTTGTTCTATTGCCCAATTTTGCATGTCAACATACATGTTGTCTTTTATTTCGTCAACATTAAGCCACACAAATTCGTGGTCAGATTCTTTTGGGAATTGTATTTGATTATTGATTTTACCAACATAATAGGTCTGAACAGGATTAAAATAACCGATTTTTTCGTGGTATGTATATAATTCAGCACTGCAAAGCTTCTTTTCAATAGTTATGCCATATCCGGTTTCTTCAAGGCATTCTCTTTTGAGGCATTGCTCATCAGTTTCATTTTCTTCTTTGCCACCGCCGATTAAAAAATAACCTTTAGCTGTTTTGATTACGGCAATTTTATTCTCTTTAATTGGAATTACATAAGCACCAATTCGGGTAGCATATTCAACATTTTCTTTTATACCAAAGATTCTATGCATTTTATTTACTCCAATTATTATTTAACCATTCGTTTGATTTTCTTAATGCATCAATTGTTTTTGTTTCAAGAACAACTGTACAATTATGTGTTCTTGCCAATTCAATATATTTTTTAATATCAACTTTACCTGTGCCCAATGTCATATGGTCTTTTTTGTCGCTTGCGTCGTGTAAATGTATGTGAGAAAGACTATTTTTTCTTTCCATAATAATTTTTTCATCTACACCGCTAACGCAATAATTATGACCAATATCAAAAGTCAGTGCAAATATGGGGCTTTGCAATAAAATGTCGATAGCTTCAACTTGAAAATCGGTATATCCGTTGGTATTTTCAATGCAGATTTTAATTTTACTTTTTCCAACTGCTTTTTCAACTGAATTTCTAAAACTTACTATGCTATTAAGATATTCTTCTTTGTATTGCTCAAATAAGTAAACTTTTTTATCTGGCAGGGTAAAATAAACACCTTTGGATAAGTGCATATTTATTGTTTTTACATCAAGTTTTTTAGCTAATTTAATTGTATCAAGTACAGTTTTTAAATAAGCATGTGCAACAAACTCGTTGAAATCGCTGACATTCAAATTCTCATCTAAATGAATAGTATAAAATATGTTGTGTTTTTCTTTGAAATTGTTTAACTTTTCAATATTAATTTTATCAAGCTGATATTGCGGCAAATTCATGTTTAATTCAATAAAATTGAAATTCAGCTCATTACACAATTCAACACATTCTTCAATTGATTTGGTTTCAATAAGCGTAGGTATTCCCCAAAACATAAATTCACCTCATTTTTAAATTACATTTGCTCTAAAATATAATTTTTAATATCTTCCAATTTGCTTTGTTTCCAAGCACCTTCTTCGGCTTTTTCAGCTAACGGACAAATTATATAGAAATCTAAAGTTTCACCCGGAACACGACCTGTCCTCAACGGCTCTGCAAAATGCTCTTTCCATTTTTCTTCCGTTGCATCTTTGAACACATTTGGCTTTAAATAGGTCATTTGGCGCTTTGTGGCCGCAATAAGCATTTTAGCCGACAATGGTGCTAAAAGGTTATATTCGTCCTCCTGAACATCAACAAATATGCGCGGAAGCTCATCTTTTACAATGTGTTCAGAACCACGAACAATTTTCAAGCCCATAGGTTCATATGTGAACTCATTTTCGGTGAAATTGAGTTTTACAAGTAAGCCAATATCAGTATTGAATTGTGAGCGTTGATAATCTGTATCAAAAATAAAATTACCTAATGAATAGAAAATAATTTTATCGCCGACAGTTTCATAATTCATAGGTACATGAGGGTGATGAGCAACAACAATATCAGCACCCATTTCGAGATATTTATGATATCTTTCTCTTGTGTATGGTGAGGGGAGTGGAGTGAATTCTTCGCCTGCGTGAGCCACGACAATACACCAACGGCAAGCTTTCTTGATTTCGTCAATTGATTGTTGAATAGCCTCTAAATCGCTCCAACTGTAACAACCCGCTTTATCTTCGTCAGCCTTTCTGCAAGCTCGTTGATAGCCAACACCGAACATACCAATTCCGCCCGCTTCATTGAGAATTACAGGCTTTCTAGCTTCGTGAATATTCATGCCTGCACCGATAGTTTGTGCACCGAATTCTTTGGCAATTTTTAAGGTGCTTTCAATACCGAATTCGCCCGCATCCATAATGTGATTATTGCAGATATTCCATATATCTGCGTGCATATTTTTAAGGACTTTAGTTGCGGCAGGGTCAATGGTATGTAACAACTGTTGAACCCCGCTTGATGTAGTGTTTGTTGGCACTTCTGCAATAGGTCCCTCAACATTTGTGATTACATGGTCTGCGCTGTGCAAAAAATCAAGAACTTCCTTTGATAAAAGCTCTTCATCGTCCCATTTGCCATACATATAGCGGTCAAATCCAATATCGCCTGTGAATACTAAAGAAGTTTTATTTTTCATAAAAACACCTACAAAAAATATTAAAAAAGACCTCGAATTTTACTGCGAGGTCTTTCTGGTGCGGGTAGCAGGGGTCGAACCTGTACACCTCTCGGCACAAGATCCTAAATCTTGCGTGTCTGCCAATTCCACCATACCCGCATATTTCTTGCATATTATATCAAAGAAATTTTGAAAATTCAATAGACAAATGGTTGATTATGTTATAAAATATATTTGTTATTATGCCTTATTGGGCTTAAGTTTTGTTGGAGGTAAAATTTTATGGGATTTATGAAAACTCGATGGACAGATTTGGTTGACAGAAATAACCCGTTACCGGAGTATCCTCGTCCACAGATGGAGCGTGAAAATTGGCTCTCTATGAACGGCGTTTATGATTATGCCATCACAGACGGTAACTGTGAATGGGCAGAAAGCTTTGATGGTGAAATCGTAGTTCCTTATGCGATTGAATGTATGCTTTCAGGTGTAGAAAAACCATTGCTTCCCGAGCAGAAGCTTTGGTATAAAAAGACTTTTACTATACCCGAAAATATGCAGGGCAAGAACATTGTTCTTAATTTTGCCGCAGTTGATTGGTGTTGCAAGGTTTATGTCAATAAACAGCTCGCCGGCGGCCATACAGGCGGTTATACATCATTTGGTATTGATATTACATCTTTGCTCAAAGATGGCGAGAATGAGCTTGTGGTTGCAGTAACAGACCCCACAGAAAAGGGATATCAGCAACGCGGCAAGCAGGTGCTTGACACACACGGCTTCTGGTATGTTGCAACTTCGGGTATCTGGCAGAGTGTTTGGCTTGAAGCGGTTGACCCATGTCACATTACAAAGCTTCGTATGATTCCCGATATTGATACAAAAACTCTTAAAATCAAGACTTATGTAACTGATGAAAACTGTGAAGTAAAAGTTACTGTTTATGATAACGGTGAAACTGTATCAGAAAATGTTATTTCTCTTGACGGTGAAATTGAGTTTGATGATGTAAAACTTTGGTCACCTGAAAATCCATTCCTTTATGATTTAAAAATTGAGCTTATCAAAGATGGAGCAGTTGTTGATACAGTCAAGAGCTATGTTGGCATGCGTAAATTCTCTGTTGGCAAGGATGAAAACGGATTGTCAAGATTTATGCTTAATAATAAACCTTATTTCCAAAAAGGTCTTCTTGACCAGGGCTATTGGTCAGACGGTGGCATGACCCCCGCAACTGACGAAGCAATGATTTACGATATCGCAACAATGAAGCGTCTTGGTTTCAATATGCTTCGTAAGCATATCAAGGTTGAGCTTGACCGTTGGTATTATCATTGCGACAGACTTGGAATGCTTGTATGGCAGGATATGGTAAGCGGTGGCGAATATATCGGCACAATGCTTGCAGGTGTTTACCCCTTCTTTGGAATTCATGTTAAAGACGATAAATACAAAGCATTTAAGCGCGGCGAACAGGCTTGGCGAAATGATTTCGAGCGTGAGCTTAACGAAATGCTTAATCAGCTTTTCAATCATACTTCAATTTCTTGTTGGGTACCATTTAACGAGGGCTGGGGACAGTTCGATTCTGTCAGAATTTCAAACAATATTAAGAAGTTCGACCCCACTCGTGTTGTTGACCATGCAAGTGGCTGGCACGACCAAGGCGCAGGCGATTTCAAGAGTATGCATCGTTACACAGTTCCCGTTACTATGCCAAAGCTTGATGAACGCGTATTTGTTCTTTCGGAGTACGGCGGATATAGCCACATTGACCACGGTCATACTTGGGATGAGTCAAAGAGCTTTGGATATATGATGTACAGCACAAAAGAAAAGCTTTCTGCGGCCTATAAAAAGCTTCACGAAAAGCAGATAATTCCCCTTGTTGAAAGAGGCTTGAGTGCTACTGTTTATACACAGGTAAGTGATGTTGAAAACGAAGTAAACGGTATAATGACATATGACCGTGAGAATATTAAAATTGACGAAGAAGTTCTCATTGCAATGAATGAGAAGCTTGTTTTATAAGAATTATGAAAACTCCATCTAAACAAAAATTACGAATGTTATATATTGTTGATATTCTCAAGCAGAAATCTGATGAAGAGCATCCAATGTCTGCAAATGATATTATGCATTATCTTCAAGAGGATTACGGAATTGAGTGTGAAAGAAAGACGATATATGACTGCATTGATTGTCTTATTGAATACGGTTACGATATAATCAAATCTAAATCTCCAAGAGGTTATTTCATGGCATCATTTCATTTTGAAATACCTGAATTGAGATTGCTAATTGATGCTGTTCAGTCTGCAAATTTTATTTCTGCAAAGAAAACTAAGGCTTTACTTAAAAAGTTTTCGGGCTTTGCGAGTGAATATCAATACAAGCGAATTGAAAAACAGGTTTATATTGATAATCGTAACAAATGTGACAATGAAAATTTATTTATAATTATCGATATCTTGAATTCTGCAATTTTAAAAAGAAAGCAAGTTGAGGTAACCTACCGTCGCCGTAAAGTTGTTGACGGTAAGCGCGCGCAATATGAAGAAAAGGTAATGATTATCAACCCTTATGCGCTTATCTGGTCAAATGACCATTATTATCTTGTGGGTAATTACAGTAAATATGATAATCTTATTCATTTGCGAATTGACAGGCTGAAAAATGTCAAGGTACTTGACTCTTATGCCCGTCATTTTTCAGAGGTGTCGCCATATAATACATATTTTGATGTTGCCGATTACAGCAATAAGCATCTCTCAATGTTCTCGGGCGATATCAAACCGGTTGAGCTTATTTGCAATAACAGTATGATTGAGGAATTCATTGACCGATTCGGTGAAAAATGCTATATGAGACCTTATGATGACAATAATTTTCTTGCTAAGGTTGATGTTGCGGTCACTGAGGGGCTTATGTCTTGGATTATGCAGTTTGGCGATAAGGTAAGGGTGAGAGGACCCAAAGAGCTTAAAAATATGATTATAGACAAAACAAATTCAATTTTAGCTCTATATAATGGGTAAAGTGATAAATTTTTAACAAATCTTATTTTACACTTGAAAAATACCACATATTAGTATAAAATAACAAATGGTAAATTTTAAATCAATATCTTTGAAAGGATGTTTTTTCAATGAGCAGTGCATTAAACAAAAAGACTGTTGAAGATTTGCAGGTAGCCGGCAAGAAAGTTCTTGTTCGTTGCGACTTCAACGTAAAAATGGAAAATGGTGTAATTACAAGTGACAAGAGAATTGTTGCTTCATTACCCACAATCAAATATCTTATTGCAAACGGTGCAAAGGTTATTCTTTGCTCACACCTTGGTCGTCCTAAGGGTGAAATTGTTCCCGAATTCTCACTTGCTCCCGTTGCCGCAAGACTTTCAGAGCTTCTTGGTCAGGAAGTTAAAATGGCAAAGGATGTTGTAGGCGAGAGTGCACAGGCACTTGCAGCTGACCTTAAAGACGGCGAAGTTCTTCTTCTTGAAAATGTTCGTTATGAAAAGGGCGAAACAAAGAACGACCCTGAACTCAGCAAAAAGTTTGCTGACCTTGCAGAGCTTTATGTAAACGATGCTTTCGGTTCAGCTCACAGAGCTCACTCTTCAACAACAGGCGTTGCAGACCATCTTCCTGCAGCTTGCGGTTATCTTATCCAGAAAGAAATCGAATTCATCGGTGGCGCTCTTGAGAATCCCCAGAGACCTCTCGTAGCAATCCTCGGTGGTGCAAAGGTTTCTGACAAAATCGGCGTTATCACAAACCTTATTGACAAGTGCGACACACTTATCATTGGTGGCGGTATGGCTTACACATTTATGAAGTCTTTGGGCTACGAAATCGGTACGTCTCTTCTTGAGGCTGATAAGGTTGAGCTTGCAGCTGAAATGATGAAGAAAGCTGAAGAAAAGGGCGTTAAATTCCTTATTCCCGTTGACAACAAGGTTGGTAAGGAATATGCTGCTGACACAGAGGCAATGGTAGTTGCTTCTAATAAGATTCCTGAAGGCTGGATGGGTCTTGACATTGGTCCCAAGACACAGGCAATGTTTGCAGAAGCTGTTAAGGATGCAGGCACAGTAATTTGGAACGGACCTATGGGCGTTTCAGAGTGGGAAAACTTCGCATCAGGTACAGTTGCAGTTGCTACAGCAATTGCTGAAAGCGGCGCAATCTCAATCATCGGTGGCGGCGACTCTGCTGCTGCTATTCAGAAGCTTGGCTTTGCTGACAAGATGTCTCACATCTCAACAGGTGGCGGCGCTTCTCTTGAATATCTTGAAGGTAAAGAGCTTCCCGGTATTGCAGCTCTTAACGAGAAATAATTAAAAATATATCGGGAGGGCTAAATTAGTCCTCCCAATATTTGCGAATAGGAGTAAATTAAAAATGAAAAAAGAACTTCGTAGAGCAGTTATCGCTGGTAACTGGAAAATGAATAAAACACCCGCAGAGGCAAAGGCTCTTATTGAAGAAATGAAGCCTCTCGTTGCAGATGCTGACTGTGATGTAGTACTTTGCGTGCCCTTTATTGACATCCCCGCAGCAGTTGAGGCTGCAAAGGGCTCAAACATCAAAATTGGTGCTGAAAATGTTCACTTCAAAGCTTCAGGTGCTTACACAGGCGAAATTTCTGCTGATATGCTTAAAGAAGCCGGCGTTGAATATGTTGTAATCGGTCATAGCGAGAGAAGACAGTATTTCGGCGAAACTGACCAGACAGTTAACCTTCGTTCACTCGCAGCACTCAATGCAGGTCTTAAGGCTATTATCTGCGTTGGTGAAACACTTGAGCAGAGAGAGCTTGGCTACACAGAAACTCTTCTTAAGTTCCAGACAAAAATGGCTCTTACAAATGTAACAGAAGAGCAGCTCGAAAATGTAATTATCGCTTATGAACCCGTTTGGGCAATCGGTACAGGTGTTACTGCTACTGCTGACCAGGCAGATGAGGGTAACGGCTATGTTCGCGCTGCTATTGCAGAAGCTTACGGTGCTGATGTTGCTGAAACTGTTACAGTTCAGTACGGCGGTTCAATGAACGCAGGCAATGCAGACGAGCTTGTAGCTAAAGTAAATGTTGACGGCGGTCTTATCGGCGGTGCATCACTTAAAGCAGTTGACTTCTCAAAGATTGTTGCTGCTGCATCTAAATAATTTATAAGGTGAATTAAATGAAAAAACCTGTAGTTTTATGTATTATGGATGGTTTTGGTTATAACCCAAGTGATTACGGTAACGCAATTACAGCGGCAAATACACCAAGACTTGACGAAATTTTCAAAAATAATCCTATGACTTATATCGGCGCATCAGGTATGGATGTTGGTCTTCCCGACGGTCAGATGGGTAACTCCGAAGTAGGTCACACAAATATCGGCGCAGGCCGTGTTGTTTATCAGGAACTTACAAGAATCACAAAATCCATTATGGATGGCGATTTCTTTGAGAATGATGTGTTTATGGGTGCCATTGAGAATTGCAAAAAGAACAATTCTGCTCTTCATCTTATCGGTCTTCTTTCAGACGGTGGTGTTCACAGCCACAATACACATCTTTATGCTCTTGTAGAACTCGCAAAGAAGAATGGTCTTGATAAGGTATATGTTCACGCATTACTTGACGGTCGTGATGTTCCACCAAGTTCAGGTGTTGATTTCGTAGCAGAGCTTGAAGAAAAGTGCAAGGAAATCGGCGTAGGTAAAATTGCTACTGTTATGGGCAGATTTTACGCTATGGACCGTGACAATATGTGGGACAGAGTTGGTATGGCTTACAACGCAATGGTTAACCGAGAGGGCATTGCAACTGATTCAGCTCTTGATGCAGTTAAAAAGTCATATGAAACAATTGACGAAGACGGAAAATACCTTACTGACGAATTTGTTATGCCAACTGTTGTT
>CAZTLU010000038.1:0-14799 GCA_964614605.1 uncultured Eubacteriales bacterium | reverse complement strand
TAAGAAGATGATTAAGTCATACGAAGAAAATATGAAATAACCTTATTTTCTAAATTATTTCTAAATTAAAAGAGCCCGACGGGAATACCTGTCGGGTTCAGTTTTTTCAAAAAAATATAAAAAAGGTATTGGAAAATCTTTAACATTGTTATATAATATATTAAATATTATCTGTAAAAGGGGAGGTAGGCGTTTTGGTAACAAAATACTCTGTTTCACTTGAAAAAGTAATTAACGAAAACGGGTACGAAACTTTATATTTACCCTGTGACGCTTCCGCACTTTCAATCACTTCTAAAGAGGTTAACAGACCCGGTCTTATGCTTGCAGGCGCAGACCCTTATTTTGACCCTGCACGCGTTCAGTTTTTAGGTTATGGCGAAATGCATTTTATAAATACTTTGCCTAAGGAAAAACAAATTGAAAGCCTTGAGCGTCTTATAAGCAAACAGCCTCCTTTAATACTTATTACTAGAAATCTTGAACCCATTGATGGTATGTTAGAACTTGCCCAAAAATATCAGGTTCCGATTTTGCGTTCAGCCGATTCCACATCGGGTGCAATGGCAACCCTGATTTATTTTCTCGGTACAGAGCTTGCAGAAAGAATTACCCGGCACGGTGTATTGGTTGAGGTTTATGGTGAGGGCGTTCTCATAGTCGGTGATAGCGGTGTCGGTAAAAGTGAAGCCGCAATTGAGCTTATTAAGCGTGGTCACCGTCTTGTTGCAGACGATGCGGTTGAAATAAGAAAAACATCTTCAAGAACTCTTGTTGGCTCTGCACCCGACAATATCCGTCATTTTATTGAGCTTCGCGGCATAGGAATAATAAATGCCCGCAGACTTTTTGGTATGGGTGCCGTTAAGCTTACTGAAAAAATCAATATGGTTATTCAGCTTGAGCCTTGGGATAGCTCAAAGGTTTATGACCGTATGGGACTTGACAATGAATACATAAATATTATGGACATCAAAATTCCGCTTACGGTGGTTCCTGTTAAACCGGGTCGTAACCTTGCGGTAATTATTGAATGTGCCGCTATGAATAATCGTCAGAAAAAGATGGGCTATAATGCCGCCCGTGAGCTTCTTCATCATCTTGGTATGGATGAAGGCTATGAACCAAAGGCAAAAGAAATTGATATCTGGCAAAACTATTAAATTTTGAAAGAGGGAAAATCAGTGTATAAGGAAATTGCTTTATTCGCCGAAACTATGGGCGCAGAGGTCATTGAAGACGCACCTATGAGTAAATATACAAGCTTTAAATGTGGCGGTAATGCAAGTCTTTTGATTATCCCCGATTCCATTGGCGGAATTAAAATGATTATTGATTTCTGCCGTGAAAAAGGTATTGAGCCGCTTATTATCGGCAACGGCTCAAATTTGCTTGTAACTGACGGTGGAATTAACGGCGTTGTAATTAAGATAGGCTTGAAAGTATCAAAGATTGAGCTTCTTGACGAAACAACTGTTTATTGTGAAGCAGGTGCTTCAATGAAGAGCCTTTGTATGTTTGCCCTTGAAAATTCACTTTCAGGGCTTGAGTTTGCATACGGAATTCCCGGAACCGTCGGCGGTGGAGTTTATATGAACGCAGGCGCTTACGGCGGTGAAATGAAAGATGTTCTTTTCTCTGTAAATCATATTGACAAAAATGGAAATTTTGGCTCATTCGAAAAAGATGAGCTTAATTTAAGTTATCGTCATAGTGCATATACAGACAATGGCTACACAATTCTTTCTTCGATTTTGAAGTTGAAAAAAGCCGATAAGGCAGAAATTAAAGAAGCAATGGACGATAAGCTTCGCAGACGAAAAGAAAAACAGCCCCTTGAATACGGCAGTGCGGGCAGTACCTTTAAACGCCCCGAAGGTTATTTTGCAGGTGCTTTGATTGAACAGAGTGGTCTTAAAGGCTATACCGTGGGCGGTGCACAGGTCAGCGAAAAGCACGCAGGCTTTGTTATAAATAAAAGCGGTGCAACCGCAACTGATGTTATTACACTTATCTGTGATGTGCAAGATAAGGTATATGAAAAATTTGGCGTTAAGCTTGAAACAGAAGTTAAAATTATAGGTGAAAGGTGATACAAATTATGCAGCTTGTAATTGTTACCGGTATGTCGGGTGCAGGAAAATCAAGAGCAATTGACACATTAGAGGATATTGGATTTTTCTGTGTTGATAATATGACACCACAGCTAATACCAACCTTTGTGCAGATTTTAAACGACTCTTCCGAAACTCGTGAAAAGGTTGCAATTGTCGCAGATGTCCGTCTTGGCGGTTCATTTTCACATCTTTTCAATGCTCTCGAAGAGCTTAAAAAGATGGAGTGCGAGTATAAAGTTCTGTTTATTGATGCCGATAATGATGTTATTCTTCGTCGTTATCAGGAAACCCGCAGAAAGCATCCTCTTTCACATAATGATTCCGCAAAGGAACTGCAAGATATTATTGTAAAAGAGCGCGAAATTTTGAAAAAAGCGCGTGATATTGCAGATTATGTAATTGACACATCTCTTTTAAATGCGTCACAGCTTAAAGAACGTGTTGCAAAGCTTTTCCTTGACGATGTTACAAATACACTTAAAATCAATGTGAATTCCTTTGGTTTCAAATACGGAACGCCTAAGGAAAGTGATTTGGTGTTCGATGTGCGTTGCCTTCCCAATCCCTTTTATATTCCTGAGCTCAAACATCATACAGGGCTTGAAGCTCCTGTACGCGATTATGTTATGAGTTTTGAGCAAGCGAAAGGACTCGAACCGAAGCTTTTGGATTTGGTAAATTATCTTGTTCCTCTTTACAGGGCAGAGGGCAAAAGTCAGCTTACAATTTCAGTCGGCTGTACCGGCGGCAGACATCGTTCGGTAGTTTTTGCTGAACTTGTATATAACAGTATTAAAGAAAAAGGGTACAATGTTTCAGTTTATCATCGAGATATAAACAGATAAGGAAATATATAATGTCATTTTCATCAGATGTTAAAAACGAATTACTTTCAATTGAAACAGAAAATGAATGTTGTCTTCATGCGTTGGCTTACGGTATGATGCTTTTTTCTCGCGCATTTTCTTATTATGATGTTTCACTTCTTACCGAGCACGGCGGAATTGCCGAAAAATATTGTGAGCTTATGCAAAAGGTATGCAAGGTTACTCCCGAGCTTATTAAATCAGAAGCGGGCAAGTATAAGGCAGAAGTGTTGAGAAAAGAAGACAGACTCAAAGTGCTTCAAACCTTTGGATATGACAAAAAGAGTGGAACTTCACGACTTAATTGGAGCAATATTTCTGACGAATGTTGTAAGGTTGCTTTTTTAAGGGGTGCATTTCTCACTTGCGGAACCGTTAATGACCCTAATAAAAACTACCATCTTGAATTTGTGGTGCCTTACCTTAATTTAAGTAAGGATTTAAAGCTTTTCATAAACGATTATGATGAGCTTTCAGTTTCGCCAAAAACTGTAAACAGAAATTCAAACTATGTAATTTATTTTAAAGACAGCGAATCAATTGAAGATTTACTCACAGTTATGGGTGCTCACAACTCCTCGCTTGAGCTTATGGGTGTTAAGATGTATAAGGATGTACGCAACAATGTTAACCGAAAGCTTAACTTTGAAAGTGCAAATCTTGATAAAACTATTGATGCCGCCGGGAAGCAGATTGATGCAATTTTACATATAAAAAATACGGTAGGTCTTTCATATTTAAGTGATGATTTAAGAGAAATTGCAGAAATTAGACTTGAAAATCCCGATATGTCTTTGCGTGAGCTTTGCGAGAATCTTTCAAGCTCCATAACACGCTCGGGCGTAAATCACAGACTTAAAAAAATATGCAGTATTGCTGAACAGATAAAGTAAAGTTTAAAGGTGATATGATGAGAAAAAGAGAAGAATTTGAAATCTCCTTTGAAACAACTGAACAAAAAATAAAAAGAAGCCCATGGGCCGTAGTCTATGAATGGCTTGATTCTCCTATTTATGCGGTTTTGCTTATTTTGATTATATTCACCTTTTTTGTACGAGTTGTGGGTGTTAACGGTGAATCAATGATGCCCACACTTCAAAACGGCGACTGGCTTACGGTAAGTGCCGTTACAACAGAGGTTGAGAGGGGAGATATTGTGGTTGTTACTCAACCTAATACACTTAATGAACCCCTTATCAAGCGTGTTATTGCCAAGGGTGGCGACACAATAAATATTGATTTTGCCACGGGTGCGGTAACGGTTAACGGTGAAGTGCAGAACGAACCGTATATTGCCGAGCTTACCGCCCGTAAAGGTGATTTTAACGGCGAAACGGTAATCCCCGAGGGTTATTTGTTTGTTATGGGTGACAACCGTAATAATTCTCTTGATAGCCGTTTTGATACCATAGGGCTCATTGATGAGCGCTATGTTCTTGGGGTTGCCCAAGTAAGAATTTTCCCATTTGGTGATTGGAACATTAACGATTATGAATGAAAATAAAAACAAGAATATTGAATCAATTTATGATTTTGCCGGAATAATTGTGGCGGCATTGCTTTCAGTCTGTGTAATTTTCACATTCTTTTTCAAAATTTCTACTGTTGTAGGCGAATCAATGGAAAACACACTGAAAAACGGCAATACAGTACTTATCAGCGCAATCAATCCTGATATAGAATACGGTGATGTGGTTGTTATTTCTCAACCTAATGCTTATGAGAAGGTTCTTATCAAACGAGTAATTGCCGTTGGCGGTCAAACAATTTATTTTGACCGTACATCAGGTAAGGTAGTAGTTGACGGCGAGCAACTCGATGAACCTTATATTAAAGAAAATATGGAATTTACTTACGCGATGACAAAGTCATATACCGTTCCTGAAGGCAAGCTTTTTGTTATGGGAGATAACCGTAATGAATCTGCCGACAGCCGAGATGTGTATATCGGAATGATTGACGAACGCTATGTTGTAGGTAAGGTTTTTTATCGTGTAGGTGATTTGAATCTATTCAACTATGATTTGGAGGAAACCGAAAATGGCTGACAGTCAAAAGCAAATAGTTCAGTGGTTTCCCGGTCATATGGCGAAAACTCGCCGTCTTATTAAAGAGAGTTTGTCACTTGTTGACGGAGTAACAGAAATTATTGATGCCAGAATTCCATGCAGTAGCTCTAATCCCGAGCTTGAAGAGTTAATCAACAATAAACCTCGCATAGTTTTGCTTAACAAATGTGACCTTGCGGATAAAAACACCACAAATGAGTGGGTGGAATATTATAAGAAAAAAGGTGTGCGTGCCATTCCTGTTGATTGCCGAACAGGTAAAGGGCTTAATAATTATATTGTTGCGGTGCGTGAGGTTCTAAAAGATGTTATCAAGAAGAACGAAGACCGCGGAATGCCCGGTAAAGCACTTCGCATAATGGTTGTGGGAATTCCCAATACCGGTAAATCCTCATTTATCAATCGTATGGCAAAGTCAGCAAAGGCAAAGGTTGCCGACAAGGCGGGTGTTACCCGAAATAATCAATGGTTTGCAATCGGTAACGGTATTGAGCTGCTTGACACCCCTGGCGTTTTATGGCCCAAGTTTGATGACCAAAAGGTTGGCGACAGATTGGCTTTTATCGGCTCCGTTAAGGATGAAATTCTTGACATTGAAACTCTCGCAGTAAGACTTTTAGAGGTTATGACAGTTGATTATCCTGAAAGACTTGCTGAACGCTATAAAATTGCCGATTTTTCTGACAAAGAAGCCTGGGAAGTTCTTGAAATGATTGGTAAAAAGCGAGGAATGATGATTCGTGGTGGCGAAATTGACACGGAAAGAGTGTCTGTAATGCTTCTTGACGAATACCGCGGTGGCAAGCTTGGTACTATTTCTCTTGAAAGACCGGAGATTTAATTTATGGATTATTCTTATGAAAATAATGCCCTTTTAAATGGCTATAAAACTGTATGCGGAATTGATGAGGCGGGCAGGGGCCCACTTGCAGGTCCCGTTTATGCGGCGGCAGTTATTTTGCCAACAGGACTCGAAATTGATGGGCTAAACGATTCAAAAAAGTTAAGCGAGAAAAAGCGTGAAATGCTTTTTGACATAATTTGCGAAAAAGCAATCGCTTATTCTGTGGGAATTGCTACAGAAAAAGAAATTGATGAAATAAATATTCTCAATGCTACATTCCTTGCAATGAAAAGGGCAGTTGAGGGTCTTGAAATCAAGCCCGATTATACACTTGTAGACGGCAATCGTTATCCCAATATCAATAGCGATATTAAAGAAGAGGTTGTTGTTAAAGGTGACGCAAAGAGTATGTCAATCGCGGCGGCATCAATTCTTGCAAAGGTGAGCCGTGACCGCTTTATGCTCGAAATGACCCAAAAATATCCCGAATATTGCTTTGAAAAACATAAGGGCTACGGAACAAAGCTTCATTATGAAAAACTTGCCGAATTTGGTCCGTCGCCTATACATAGAATGAGTTTTCTTAAAAAACTTTACGGTGAAAAGTAATGGATACCCATATTTTAGGCCGTTACGGTGAAATTTTGGCTTCAAGATATTTGCGAAAACACGGCTATTTAATTTTATCTGCTCACTATAATTGCCGTCTTGGTGAAATAGATTTGGTGGCAGAGGATAAAAAATATATTTGCTTTGTCGAGGTCAAAACCCGAAGTGAAAATATGAAATATGCACCTGCCGATGCGGTTGACATCGCTAAAAGACAAAAAATAGTTGCCGCGTCACAGCTTTATCTAAAGGATTACAAAATGAACCGTCAACCGAGATATGATATTGTTGAGGTTTATTTTGAAAATGACGAACCTGTAAAAATCAACCATATCGCAGGCGCTTTTGATGCAAAGGCAAATTAGCGGTTGAAAAACAAAATTTTATATGATAGAATACCACACGAAAAGGATGTGTTTTTATGTATTATACAAGTACAAGAGATAAGTCAGTCCGCGTTACTGCGGCTGAAGCAATTGCAAAAGGAATTTCATCAGAGGGCGGACTTTTTGTCCCTACCGAAATCCCTGCAATTTCTCTTGATTTTATAGAAAGCCTTGTGCCAATGAGCTATATCGAGCGCGCAAAGGCCGTTTTAAAGCTTTATCTCACAGATTTTACTGACGATGAGCTTTCAATGTGCGTTGAGGGTGCTTATAAAGAGGGTAAATTCAGCTCCGAAAAGGTGGCACCTCTCTATAAACTTTCTGATACAGCAAATGTTCTTGAGCTTTGGCGCGGACCTACTTGCGCATTTAAGGATATGGCTCTTCAGTTATTGCCTTATCTTCTCACAGTTTCAGCAGGTAAAACAGTTAAGGATACTGAAATCGTAATCCTCGTCGCAACATCCGGCGATACAGGTAAAGCAGCGCTCGAAGGTTTTGCAGATGTTCCTAATACAAAAATTCTTGTATTCTATCCCGTTGATGGCGTAAGCCCAATGCAGAAGCTTCAGATGACTACCCAAGAAGGTTCAAATGTAAGCGTTTGCGCTATTGAGGGTAACTTCGATGATGCACAGAGCGGTGTTAAAAAGATTTTTACCGATAAAGATATCGAAAAGAAATTCAAAGAAAACGGACTTGCATTCTCTTCTGCAAACTCAATAAACTGGGGTCGTCTTGTACCGCAGATTGTTTATTATGTATCTGCTTATTGCGATATGCTCCAGAACGGCGAGCTTAAAAACGGTGAGCCTATGAATGTTGTTGTTCCTACAGGTAACTTCGGTAATATTCTTGCGGCTTATTATGCAAAGAGAATGGGTGTGCCCGTAAAAACTCTTATTTGTGCTTCAAATGCAAATAATGTTCTTACAGATTTCCTCACAACAGGTACTTATGACAAAAACAGAGATTTCTATTGCACAACTTCACCCTCAATGGATATTCTTATTTCCAGCAACCTTGAAAGACTTCTCTTCCACCTTTGCGGCGAAAATGATGTTCAGGTTGCAGAGTGGATGAATGCACTCACAACTGACGGAAAATACACAGTTTCAGCAGAGGTTGCCGATGAAGTTAAAGCACTCTTTGCCGCAGGTTGTTGTGATGATGTTGAAACAAAAGCAACAATCGGTAAGGTTTTTGATGAAAAGAATTATCTTTGCGATACTCACACTGCAGTTGCCGTTAAGGTTTACGACGATTACAAGTTGGCAACAGGGGATAATACTCCCACAGTAATCGCCTCAACTGCCAACCCCTATAAATTCTCTGCAAGCGTGCTTTCAGCAATTACTGATGAAATCAAAGCCGATAACGAGTTCGATATGGTTGAAGAGCTTTTTGAAAAGTCAAACGAATCGGTTCCCTCACAGCTGGCAACTCTTAAGGGTAAAACACCTCGCTTTACCAATGTGGCTAAAAAAGAGGATATGAAACAAGTTGTTTTTGATATGTTAGGTATATAATCCTAAAAATATTTTGCGGAAATCCGAAAGACTTGTTTCAGATTTCCGCATTTTTATTATTTTTATTTGTTTTCAGCCTTCATTTTAAAGGTTGCGCATCTTGTATCGTCGCAACAGCAAGCGTTCTGTGTGCCGACCTTGATTGAACTTGCAGTGCAGTTCATATTACCGTCATTATAAGTGCAATGGCAAGCATCGCAAGTGATGTTATTATTTCTATCCATTTTTATTACCTCCTTTCAAATATAGTTTTTGAAAGTTCTATTCGATTATTCATAGGAGATTTTAGTTTATGTCTGTTTTCGCAATCGGCGACACTCATTTGTCCTTTTCTGTCGACAAGCCAATGGATATTTTTAAGGGTTGGGATGATTATGCCCTGCGCCTTGAAAATAATTGGCAAAGATTAGTTTCGCCCGAGGATACTGTTATAATTAACGGCGATATTTCCTGGGCAATGAGCCTTGAGGAAGCCGAAAAAGACTTTGAATTTTTAAACAGACTTAACGGTACAAAAATAATTTCAAAGGGTAATCACGATTATTGGTGGAATACTGTTACAAAAATGGAAAAGTTTTTTAAAGAAAAAGGCTTTGATTCTTTGAAAATTCTTCACAATAACGCTTACAGAATAGGAAATATTTCCGTTGCAGGCACTCGCGGTTGGTTTTTTGATGCCGAAAAAGAAAATGTAGATAAAATTATGGCTCGCGAGTGTGCAAGACTTCAGCGCTCAATTGACGAGGCAAAAAAGCTTGGCGGAGAAACTGTGGTTTTTCTTCATTATCCGCCTGTAAGTCTAACAAAAGATTGCGACCCGATTTTTGATGTGTTGAAGAAAAATGAAATTAACCGTTGTTATTACGGCCATCTTCACGGCGGAGCAACAAAGCTTGCACTCAATGGCGAAAAAGATGGTGTGAAATTCCGTCTTGTTTCGGCAGATTATCTTGAATTCTGTCCGTTCCTTATCAGTTTAGACTGATTTTGCGCTGAAATACATCTATTTTTCTCAAATGTTATAGAAAAAACTTAAGGAAAATATTGTATTTAATTTTTTTCTGTGATATAATATCGTGAATATTGCGGTATTGCAAATAAAGTAAACAATAGTATTCAGGAGGAATATTAAATGTTAAAATCATCAAACAAGGTAGAAACAAATGTCTACCAGCTTGAAATCTCAATTGACGGTGAAAAGTTTGAGGCTGCTGTTCAAAAGGCATATCTCAAGGCAAGAAAAGATATCGTCATCAAGGGTTTCAGAAAGGGTAAGGCACCCAGAAACTTTATTGAAAGAATTTACGGCGAAGGCGTTTTCTATGAAGATGCTCTCGAAATCCTTTATCCCGAGGTTGTAGGTGAAGCAATCACAGAGTCAGGTCTTGAGGTTGTTGGTATGCCCTTTGACCTTGATGTTCCCGAAATCGGCAAAAACGGTGTTGAGCTCGTTCTTAAGGTAACAGTTAAGCCCGAAGCAAAGCTTGGCGAGTACAAGGGACTTAAGGCAACAAAACCCTCTTGCAAGGTTTCAGCTGACGAAGTAAAGACAGAGCTTGCAAGAATGCAGGAGCAGAACTCAAGAATGGTTGACGCAAGTGACAGAGCAGTCAAGAACGGCGATACAACTGTTATCGACTTTGAGGGCTTTGTTGACGGCGTTGCATTTGACGGTGGTAAGGCTGAACAGTATGAGCTTGTTATTGGCAGTGGCGCATTCATTCCCGGCTTTGAAGAGCAGATTATCGGTCACAAGGTTGATGAAGAATTCGATGTTAATGTTACTTTCCCTGCAGAATATCAGGAAAATCTCGCTTCAAAGGATGCTGTTTTCAAGATTAAGCTTCACGAAATCAGAGTAAAAGAGCTTCCCGCACTTGACGATGACTTCGCAAAGGATGTAAGCGAATTCGATACACTTGACGAACTTAAGAAGAGCGTTAAGGCACAGCTTGAAGAGAATAAAAAGGTTGACGCTGATAACAAGGTAACAAATGACCTTCTTGAAGAAGTAGTCAAGGGCGTTGAAGTTGAAATCCCCGAGGTTATGGTTGAAGAAGCAATCGACAACATTGTTAACGATTTCAATTACAGACTTCAGGCACAGGGTCTTAACCTTGACACATACCTTATGTACACAGGTATGGAAATGAAGGCATTCAGAGACGGTTACAAAGAAAACGCAGAAGCTCAGGTTAAGCTTCAGCTTGCTCTTGAAGCAATCATCAAGGCTGAAAATATTGAAGCTACTGAAGAAGAGCTTAATGAAGAATACGAAAAGCTTGCAAAGACATATAATATGGATGCTGAGCAGATTAAAAAGGCAATCGGTAGTGAAACTCTTGCTGGCGACATTAAGTCAAGAAAAGCAATTGAGCTTGTTAAGGCTAACGCAGTTGTAACAGAGGAAAAGAAGACTGCTGCTAAAAAGCCTGCTGCAAAGAAAAAGGCAGATGCAGAGGGTGAAGAGCCCGCAGAAAAAGCACCTGCAAAGAAGCCCGCAGCCAAGAAAACAACAAAGAAAAAGGCTGACGAGGAATAATCATCAGTTAATTATTATATGTATAAGCGTTGAAGAATTGTCCAATAATCAAAGGGCGATTCTTTAATGTTTTTCACAGATTTTAAGGAGGTTATATTATGGCACTTGTACCATATGTTGTTGAACAGACAAATCGTGGGGAAAGACAGTACGATATTTTTTCAAGACTTTTAAATGACAGAATTATCGTTTTGTCGGATGAGGTTAATGATGCAACAGCTTCTCTTGTAGTAGCACAGTTACTTTATCTTGAGGGACAGGATAGCGAAAAAGACATAAGCCTTTATATTAACAGCCCCGGTGGCTCGGTTTCGGCAGGACTTGCGATTTACGATACAATGCAATACATCAAATGTGATGTTTCAACCATTTGTATGGGTATGGCGGCAAGTATGGGTGCATTCCTGTTATCCTCCGGCGCAAAAGGTAAAAGATATGCTCTTCCCAACAGTGAGATTATGATTCACCAGCCACTTGGCGGTGCTCAGGGTCAGGCAAGTGATATTAAAATTGCCGCAGAGCACATCTTGCGTACAAGAGAAAAGCTTAATAAAATCCTTGCTGAAAATACAGGCAAGCCCATTGAACAGATTGCTCTTGATACAGAGCGTGACAATTGGCTTTCTGCACAGGAAGCAATGGATTACGGCATTGTTGACAAAGTCTTCTATAAAAGATAATTAAGGAGCTTGTTTATGGCAAGAGAAAACGATAAAGAGAGAACCGTGAGATGCTCTTTTTGCGGTAAAACTCAAGAGCAGGTAGATAAGCTTATTGCCGGTCCCGGCGTTTATATCTGCGACGAGTGTATTGAGCTTTGTATGGGCATAATTGACCAAAATGCAGATGTGTCCCGTAAGCGTTCAGGCAAAAAGGTTAAGCTTGAAGAAAAGGTTCTTCCCAAGCCACAAGAAATCAAAGCGGCTCTTGATGAATATGTGGTAGGGCAGGAGGCTGCAAAAAGAACTTTAAGCGTAGCGGTTTATAACCATTACAAGAGAATATATCACGGCTATGAAAGTGATGTTGAAATTCAGAAGAGTAATGTTGTTCTTCTGGGTCCCACAGGTGTGGGCAAAACTGTGCTTGCACAAACCCTTGCCAAAATCATTGATGTGCCTTTTGCTATCGCAGATGCTACAACTCTTACCGAGGCAGGTTATGTTGGTGAAGATGTTGAAAATATCCTCTTAAAGCTTATTCAGGCGGCAGACTTTGATGTTGAAAAGGCAGAACGCGGAATTATCTATGTTGACGAAATTGATAAGATTGCCCGTAAGAGCGAGAATCCTTCAATTACCCGTGATGTAAGCGGTGAGGGCGTTCAGCAGGCACTTCTTAAAATTCTTGAGGGCACTGTTTCAAATGTTCCTCCGCAGGGCGGCAGAAAGCATCCTCAGCAGGAATTTATACAGATTGATACATCAAATATTTTGTTTATCTGTGGCGGTGCATTCGACGGCATTGAAAAAATAGTTGAAAAGCGTGCCGGTAATTCCGGCCTCGGCTTCGGTGCAGAAATCAAGAATAAAACAGAATTTGAAAATGAAGATGTTTATTCAAAGGTTATTGCGCAGGATTTGGTTAAATTTGGTCTTATTCCTGAGCTTGTAGGTCGTGTTCCCGTTATAACGGCACTTCAACAGCTTTCAAAGGAAGATTTAATAAGAATTCTTTCAGAGCCTAAAAACGCTCTCTTAAAGCAGTTTAAGGCATTGTTCGATATGGATGATGTTGAGCTTGAGTTCACTGATGATGCGCTAGTAGCAATTGCGGAAAAAACTCTTGAAAAGAAAACCGGCGCACGCGGACTTCGCGGAATTATGGAAAGTGTTCTTACAGGGATTATGTATGAAACTCCCTCCGACCACACAATCGCAAAGGTTATTATTACAAAGGATTGTGTAGAAAATGGCACAGAACCCGAAATTCTCCGTGATGAAAACAGAAAGCCTAATGTTCTTACCTCAAAGAATATGGGTAAAAATACAACTAAAAAAGCAATATAAACTTTAAGCCACAGTTTTTACTGTGGCTTCTAATCTGTCAGGTGGAAAAATGAATACTGAAAAAATTAAATCCACAATTCTTCTTTTTTTAACCGCAATAATATGGGGCTTTGCCTTTGTGGCACAAAGGGTCGGCGCAGAATATGTCGGTGCCTTCACATTTAATGGTATCCGTTTTCTTCTCGGTACACTTTCCCTTATTCCCGTAATTCTTATTTTTGAAAAAGAGAAATTTGATAAAGTCAAATTTAAGAAAACGCTTATTTGGGGAATTTTAGCAGGTGTGGTTCTCTTTATTGCTTCAACACTTCAGCAATTCGGTGTTGAAATCACGGGAAGTGCAGGTAAGGCAGGCTTTTTAACAGGTCTTTACATAGTTTTAGTTCCTTTAATCCGTTTTATAATGGGTAAAAAGACAAGTGTTCTTACATTTTTCGGCGCAATTTTTGCAGTTGCAGGTCTTTTCTTCCTCTGCATGACGGGAAATGAAATTTCTTTTGGAATAGGCGATATTGTCCTTATTATCGGTGCATTTTTCTGGGCGGGGCATATTCTTGTGGTGGACAAGTTTGTCAATAGTGTCAGTCCCTTGAAATTCAGTATGACACAGTTTTTTGCCTGTGGATTTTTAAGCATCATTTTTGCTCTGTTTACCGAAGATATTGAGCTTTCTGCTATTCAAAGTGCAGGTATACCCATTCTCTATGGCGGACTTATGTCTGTTGGTGTTGCTTATACCTGTCAGATTCTCGGTCAGAAAGATGCAGACCCCACATTCGCCTCAATTATATTCTCGACCGAGTCCGTATTCAGTGCTATCGGCGGTGCAATAATTCTTCATGAAATCATGAGCGGCAGTGGATACTTTGGCTGTGTACTGATTTTCATTGGAATCATCCTTTCACAGCTCGATATTACAACAATTAAACAGAAATTATGTAAAAAATGACGAAGTAATTATGACACATTTATTACATTTTAGTGCAAATTATTGACAAAAGTCGTTGGTTTAAGTACAATAACCGCATAAAATAAAACTGTTATGTAGTCTTTTCGGAGGCGGACATGGATATATTGTCGAAATTTCAAAAATCTGTTATTTTTCTTATAAAGGCAACAATGTATGTGTGCTTAATAGGAACATTCTTTTTGGTGTTCAGCACTGAATTTGTATGGCTTTTACGGCCGTCAAGAACTGCGGCGGTCACTTTTGTGACCTTCTGCGTAGTTGAGGCGTTGCTTGTCGCTATTTACGGCGGATATACAATTGGTAAAGTGAAAAGTAAACCTATTGTAATGCAGGTCTCAATAGCCACAATAATAGCAGATTTTGTTACTCATATGCAGCTTTGCATAATGAATGTTAACGAAAATCTTAACTCACATTTTATCTATGAATCACCGCATTTGCTTTTGCTTGTAATGTGTATTCAGGTGTCATTGATAATACTTTTTACTTACCTCGGCCATTATGTTTATTTTACAATCAATCCGCCGGAGAAATGTTGTATTATAACAAGCTCTGAGGATTCTCTGAATAATATTGTGCCCAAGGTTAAGCGCTATAAAAAACAGTATAAAATTGTTCATATGATTCATTACACTTCAAAAGATTTGTTTGATATTATCAATGAATGTGACACAATTTTTATTTACGATGTTCCCGCACAGGAAAAGTCCTTTATTACTGAATATTGCTATGCAAAGAGTAAGAATATCTATTTCAATTTTGAGATGGATGATGTTGTAATGTTGGGCGCAAAAACAGCAATGCTTGACGATAAGCCTATGGTTTCCGCAGTTGTTAGAGAATTGACCCTTGAGCAAC
>CAZTLU010000037.1:0-14821 GCA_964614605.1 uncultured Eubacteriales bacterium | reverse complement strand
CAGTCAGCCTCAACGAATATTCCGTTATCTTTAAAAAGCTTTATGAAATCCTTTAACTTAAACATTCCATTCACCAAAATTTGTATAATAATCTAAATTATATGATAACACACTAGTGGGCAATATGCAAATAAAAATCGCATAAAAAATTCCATTGTTAAAGGGAACATAAAGAGAACTGCAAATTGGGGTTTGTAGAAATCAATTCGTAATTCGTAATGCGAAATTCGTAATTAAGGGTCTGCGACGCGATTATATATCTTACCAATATGGTAGGTTGTAGGGGCAGGTCTCCGTGCCTGCCCGTAGATTATTAGAATTTTGCGGTCGGGCACAGAGGCCCGACCCTACAAGGTGTGTTTGATAGAATAAAAAATTAAAGACCCCGACAAATTCAAATTTATTATTACACTAAAAAAACAACACAACCCCCGACAACGCGTTTTGTCAGGGGGTTGTGCATTTTGCATTTTAAATTTTGCTTTTATTTGATATAATCTGCTAAACGGAAATTTTTCATTTCAATATCGGTAAGGTCACAACCATCATATTTTAATGAAGACCATTCTTTTGATTTCCGTGTAAATCCTTCGCACTCAAGACGTTTGTAGCCGAAAAGAAAATCGTATTCACTTTCGGAAATGTAGGTCTTGTTTATTAGAATATCGTTTTCTAATTGTGCAACAAAATACTTGTGGAATTCTCTATCGTTTCCACGTATAAAACCAAGTATATAAATGTTACCATTTTCTTTGTCGCATTCGATGTGGTCAAGAATTTGCTCATCTTCAGTCTCTTCAAAAAGTCTTTTTATTGGTTCAAAGGTGTCTGCATTATAAATAGATAAACGTGTGTAACAATCGATATGCATTTCAATATTGTAAAATAGTTTTCCGTCTTTTGAAAAGCACATATTTTCGTCTTGAGCATATCCAACTGCAGTTGGAACTGAACGAACTTTTTTGACAAGAGATAAGGTATCAAGATTATATATAGCTAATCTGCCTTCAGTTGATTTCACAACCAAAATGTTTGAATTCGGTCTGAACATTGGCATATATCCATACAAAATATCTTTTTTAAATCTTGCAAGCTCGTTACCGTCTTTGTCATAGACATAAGTGGTCTGTCCCGTGCAACCGACCTTGAATTTTTCATTTTCTGCGTAGCCTACAAAGTTTCTCATAAACCCACACCTCCACACGATTTTTGTCGATATGCAATCTTCGATTGCTCGATATTTTTGTTTTACAAAATCGATATGTTTTCGCTAACGCTCAAACTCGATATGATAAAAATCCTCGTTCACGAAGTGAACATATCGAGTGTGTGACACATATCGAACGCGTTAGCGTATATCGAAAATCCTACAAAGGATTTATATCGATGCAAAATCAAAGATTTTGCACTTATTTCTTCATCTGGTCAAGGGTTTTCTCAAATGAGGGCAAGAATTCTTCTGTGAAAAATTTAAGCTCTTCGCAATCAAGCTTATCCATTGATTTGAGCAGAGTTTTTTCTGCCTCGCAGAATTCGCCGTTACCCGCTTTTCTCTCTTCAATGCACTTTAAATATCCGCTGATTTTATCGGCTGCTTTAACCAATTTCCAAAGCTCTTTATCCTCACTTTTCTTCTTGAAAAGCGGCTCATAAGAGGGTACTAAATCCTCGGGGAGCATAGAAAGCAACTGCTTTGATGCACTTTTTTCAACCGCTCTGTATGCCTCTTTGGTTTCTGCGCTGTAATACTTCACGGGAGTAGGCAAATCGCCTGTTATAATTTCAGGCGTATCGTGATAAAGTCCCAAAAGCGATGCTCTTTCACAGTTGTAATTTTTACCCAATCTCTCGTTGCCGATTACCGCGAGAGCGTAAGCCAGCTGTGCCACCTCGGCGGAATGCTCGCTTAAGGTTTCATATCTTGTGTTTCGCATCAACGCCCAACGGTTTATGTATTTGGTGCGTGATGTGAAAGCAAAAAAGTCGTTTTTACCCATTAAATATCCTCTTCCTTAAAGCTGATTTTCAGCTCATCACGGCTGAGCGTAATTTTCTTGTATTTAACCCCTGCCGCGTCAAACATTCTGCGTGAAACGCGGTTGCCCACGGTGTCCTTATACTTGTCAGAAATATAGATTACCTCTTTAATTCCGCTCTGAATAATCGCCTTTGCACATTCATTGCAAGGGAAAAGTGCTACATAAATTTTGCATCCGCTTAAATTTCTGCCGCCGTTGTTGAGAATTGCATTGAGCTCGGCGTGACAAACATAAGGATATTTTGTATCGTATTCGTCACCGCTTCTGTCCCAAGGAAATTCGTCATCGTTACAGCCGATAGGGAACCCGTTGTAACCTACTGACATAATCTTGTTGTTATTGTCAACAATGCAGGCGCCTACCTGCGTGTTGGGGTCCTTGCTTCTGTATGAAGAAAGCAAAGCAATACCCATAAAATATTCATCCCAAGAAATAAAATCTTCTCTTTTAGCCATAATTATTCACCCTTAATCCTTTTCCAATATTCTTTTGCCATTTGTTCGTTTTTGTTGTCGCCGTATTCGTAGTATTTTTTATCTTTAATCGCGTCGGGCAAATACTGTTGCTTTACCCAATGATTAGGATACATATGCGGATACAAGTAATTCTGCCCTTTGACCTCTGCATCTTCACCGTCATAATGCTTATTCTGTAGCTGGCGGGGAATTTTGCCGTAATTACCATTACGCACATCGTCAAGGGCGGCGAAAATACCGTCGTGTCCCGTAACTGATTTGGGACTTGTAGCAACAAGCACCACCGCGTCACCTAGAGGAATTGCCGCCTCGGGCATTCCTACCTGCATTGCAATATCGCAAGCCGCCTTAACTATGGGCAGAATCTGCGGATAAGCAAGCCCCACATCTTCGCTTGCACAAACCAAAAGTCTGCGAATTGCCGAAACCATATCTCCCGCTTCAAGTAATCTTGCAAGATAATGAAGTGCGGCGTCGGGGTCGCTACCACGCATACTTTTTTGATATGCTGACAAAATGTCATAATGCTCATCACCGAATTTGTCGTATCGGAAGGTGTTTTTCATTGTCAGACTGCCTGCATTTTCGAGAGTGATTACTCTTTCTCCGTCAATTATGGGTGCAGAAAGCACGCAGAGTTCAACAAAATTCAATGATTTTCTCACATCACCGCCACAGGCAACCGCAACATGCTCATAAACCTCGTCTTCAATTTTAAAGGGAGTTTCAAATTCACTCTGTAAGAAATCAAACGCTCTTTTTACCGCGGGGACAACATCCTCGGGTGTAACTGATTTGAATTCAAACACAGTACAACGGGAAAGTACCGCAGAGTAAATATAGAAATACGGGTTTTCGGTAGTCGATGCAATCAGCGTGATTTTTCCGCTTTCAATGTATTCAAGTAAAGATTGCTGTTGTTTTTTGTTAAAATACTGAATTTCATCAAGATACAAAAGTATGCCGTTTGGTGCGGCAAAGGTATCAAGCTCGCTGACGATTGCCTTGATATCCGCCGTGCTTGCATTTGTACCGTTGATATGGTGCAATTTTCTGTTTGTATTTTTCGCGATTATTCGGGCAAGTGTGGTTTTGCCTGTGCCCGAGGGTCCGTAAAAGATTAAGTTGGGTAAATATCCCGACTCCACAATATTGCGAAGGGGCATATTTTCGCCGAGCAAATGGCGTTGGCCCACCATATCGTCTATGGTTTGCGGACGAAGTCTGTCCGCCAAGGGAGTAGACATTTTTACCCCTCCTTATAAAATGTTGAATATATCCATTGGTTTTTCAATTATGTATTCGGCATTGTTTTCCAAAAAATCCTCTTTTGTGCCGAAGCCGTAAAGCACCGCACAGCAAGGAAGTCCCACCTCGTGAGCGCCGATAATATCAAAACGGGTATCACCCACCATAAGAGTATTTGTTGTGTCCCCGCCGAGAGCCTTCATTGCGGTTTCAACCACCATTGACTTACTCTCTTTAATATTGTCAAATGCCGTTGCGCCGATATGGTCGAAGTATTTTTTTATTCCGAGATTTTCACATATATCGGTGACAAATTTAATAGGCTTTGAAGATGCTGTTGCAAGCATATAGCCCTGATTTTTCAATTCTTCAAGCATTTCAATAATGCCGTCATACAAATGATTTTCAAGATAGCCTTTTACTCTGTAACGCTCGCGGTATTTCTCGGTCATTTCAAGGCAATGCTTATCGTCAAAGCCGCAGAATTCAGTAAAGCTGTAATGAATTGGCGGACCTATGAATTTTCTCAATTCTTCCGTTGACGGTGCCTTGTGACCGTAAGCCTCAAAGGCATAAATAAGGCTTTTGAAAATACCCTCTGATGAGTCAGTAATCGTGCCGTCGAAATCGAACAAAATATATTTAAACTTACTCATTGATGATTATTTCATACTCCTTGTACCATTTTTCGCCAATTTCAAGAGAATTACTCCATTCCCTTTCGGTAATGTCACCCTCGAAATCCTCCGCATCACATCTGCCAAACCAAGGCTCAATGCAAACGAATGGTGCGTTTTTCTTGGCAGGTGCCCAAATGCCGAAGACTTCAGCGTCAAAATTAACAGTCAAATATTTTTTGTCGTTATCCGATAATGAAACTTCAGTAACACCGCTATTTTCAATAACAAGTGCGTCGTTGTCAAAAATTTCATCATGAAGAACGAATGAGGAATTAACATCATATTTGAGTGAAGTGTAAAGACCCTCACTGTTGAGCAGATTGTATTTAATGTTTTCGCCGTTCATTGTGAGCAGTGTTTCACCCTTTTTGCAGTAAAATGCGGGGTGGGCTCCTATTGAAAAATAAATTGTTTTGTTATCAATATTTTCTACATTCCAGCCCACAATAATTCTATCGTTCTGAAGTTCAAACGAACAGACAAGTCGAAATTCAAACGGATATTTTGTAAGCGTTCCTTCATTGCTTGTCAGTTCAAATGCAAGGCGGGTTTCGGTTTGCTCAACAAGCTTAAATTCACTATCTCTTGCAAAGCCGTGCTGACCGAGTGTGTATTCTTTTCCGTTGTATGTGGTTTTGCAACCTCTGTACTTTCCTACCACGGGGAAAAGCACCGGACTTCTTCTGCCCCAATATTTCGGGTCGCCCTGCCAGAGCATTTCTTTGTTTTCCTTTTTATTGTAAATTGAAGATAACTCCGCACCGTGAGTATCAATTTCAATTTTGAGAACATCATTTTCAAGATAATACAACATTAATATCTCTCCTTTATGGGCTCACCCTCAAGGATGGAGCCCAAAATATTATACAATAAATGTTTCCGTTATTCAACCAATTTACAAACATTTGTTTTGTGATAATGACTGAATTTTTCAAAAATTAAAAAAATCTTAAAAACCCCTTTTAATTTATAGAAAATAGTGTTATACTATTAAAGGCGTTTGAGCATTTTTGCGAAATTGTGTCTCAAATGTCGATTTTACGGCTTTTTTCACTATATATTGTTATATTTGGTTATATTACTTGATTTTTGGGAGGGAAGAGTCCTTGGAAAAAATCATAATAAACGGCGGCAACAGACTTTGCGGCGAAGTTGAAATCAGCGGCGCCAAAAATGCTGTCGTTGCGATAATTCCGGCGACCATTCTCGCAGAGGGCGTTTGCAGAATTGAAAACATTCCCAACATCAGCGATGTTACTGCAATGATTAAAATTCTTCGTTCTCTGGGTGCAGAAATAAAAATGATAAATAAGAGTACTTTAGAGATTGATACTTCTCACATCCGCTCAAATGTTGTGGGTCATGATTTATCAAAGCTTATGCGTGCTTCTTATTACTTTATAGGTGTTCTTTTGGGCAGATTCAATCACGCAAAGGTTGCAATGCCCGGCGGTTGCCAGTTCGGTGTTCGTCCCATTGACCAGCACATAAAGGGCTTTGAGGCAATCGGCGCAACTGTTTCAATGGAAGAGAACGCAATGGTAGATGTTAAGGCTGACACACTTCTCGGCACATCAGTTTATTTTGATGTTGTGTCTGTGGGTGCTACTATCAACCTTATGCTTGCCGCAGTCAAGGCAAAGGGTCTTACTGTTATTGAAAATGCGGCAAAAGAGCCCCACATTGTTGACCTTGCAAACTTCCTCAATTCTATGGGTGCAGATGTTCGCGGTGCCGGTACTGATGTTATTAAAATTCGCGGAGTGGACAAGCTTCACGGCTGTGAATATACAATTATCCCCGACCAGATTGAAGCGGGAACATATATGGTAGCCGCTGCCGCAACACAGGGCGATGTGCTTATCAAAAATGTAATTCCAAAGCATCTTGAGTCAATTTCGGCAAAGCTTATTGAATGCGGTGTTGTTGTTGAGGAATATGATGATTCTGTAAGAATTTTCTCGGATTGCCGTCCTAATCATTGCAGTATCAAAACAATGCCTCACCCGGGCTTTCCCACAGATATGCAACCCCAGATTACTGTTCTTCTTTCAATTGCAAGAGGCAACAGTATGGTGAGTGAAAGCGTGTGGGATAACCGCTTCCGTTATATTGACCAGCTTCTTCGTATGGGAGCCAACATTAAGGTTGACGGAAAATCCGCTTTTGTTGAGGGTGTTTCGGGTCTTCACGGTGCTCCCGTTAAGGCAGATGACCTTCGCGCAGGCGCGGCAATGGTAATTGCAGGTCTTGTGGCAAAGGGCACAACCGAGATTGAAGAAATTCATCACATTCAACGCGGTTATGACAATATTATTGAAAAATTACGCAGTCTTGGTGCGGATATCGAGCTTGTAACAGTTCCCGATGATACAAAAACCGTATTAAGCGTAGGCTAAAAAGCAAGGGCGGTTAAACACCGTCCTTTTTTGTTAGGAGATATAAAATGGCAAAATTCTGTCCTCTGTTTTCTTCGTCAACGGGTAACAGTATTTACATCGGAGGCGGTGACGACAGTATTTTAATAGATGTGGGTATGACCGCAAAGCAGATGGATGAAGCTTTGTGGCGAATCGGTGTTGACGGTGACAGCATCCGCAATATTTTCATAACCCACGAGCATAGCGACCACATAAAAGGACTCAAAGTGTTCACCAAAAAGCATAAAGCCCGCGTTTTTATGACGGGCGGTACATACGAGGCACTCACTAAAACTGATGCTCTCGATAATGTAGCGGAGTGTTCTATAATCACACCCGACGGTGCAGACATCGGTTGCATGCACATAAAACCTTTTCCCATTTCCCACGACACACTTGAGCCCTGCGGATATACCGTCGAAATGGCAAACGGCAGAAAAATCGCAGTTGCCACAGATTTGGGAATTATGACCGACGAGGTTTTGGGCGCACTTACAGGCTGTGACCTTGTAATGCTTGAGTCAAATCACGATGTGAATATGCTTCAATGCGGCGGCTATCCCTATATACTCAAGCGCCGAATTTTAGGCGTTAAGGGTCACCTTTCAAATGATGTATGCGCAGAAACTCTTACAAAACTCATTCAAAGTGGTACTACTAGATTTTTCCTCGGGCATTTGAGCCGCGAAAACAATATGCCCCAGCTTGCCTACCAGACAAGCGTTTCGGCTCTTGAAATGGCAGGTGCACACGAGGGAGAGGATTATTTTATCCGCGTGGCAAAGCCCGTATGGGACGAAAAGGCGATGATATTATGATAAATGTGAATTTAATCGTACTCGGCAAGCTTAAAGAAAAATATATGAGGGATTTTGCCACAGAATATGAAAAAAGACTTTCTTCATACTGCAAGCTTACCGTAACGGAATTAGAACCTGTTAAACTCTCCGATAATCCCTCGCAGACCGAAATTGACAATGCTCTCGCTAAAGAAACACAGATGATTATTGCCAAAATTCCGAAAAATTCTTATGTTTTTTCAATGTGTATTGAGGGTAAGCAAATGTCATCGGAAGAACTTTCAAAGAAATTAGAGGATATTGCTCTTTGCGGTAAAAGCAATATTACATTTATAATCGGCAGTTCATTTGGTCTTTCTGAAGAAATTAAGCGAATTTCTGACTTCAAATTTTCAATGTCGAAAATGACATTTCCTCATAAATTAGCAAGAATTATGCTGACAGAACAGATTTACAGAGCATTTTCCATTTCAAATAACGCAAAATACCATAAATAGTAAGGAATATTTATAAAAAGAAAAAACTTTGTTTTTAATTTGTTAATAATAAAAAGGTATTATTATCCTGGAATCTCACAGAGGAGGTTGTTTAAATGCAAAAAGAAAAAATTCTTGTAGTTGATGATGACAAAAACATTTGCGATTTGCTTCGTATGTATCTTGAAAAAGAGGGCTATACCGTGGCAATGGCACACAACGGTGTTGACGCCGTAAATGCTTTCGGCACTGAAAATCCCGACCTTGTGTTGCTTGACATTATGCTCCCTCAACTTGACGGATGGCAGGTTTGCCGTGAAATACGCAAAACCAGCGAAAAGCCCATTATTATGCTTACCGCTAAAGACGAAACCTTTGATAAGGTGCTTGGTCTTGAATTGGGTGCAGATGACTATGTTACAAAGCCTTTTGACACAAAGGAAATAGTAGCAAGAATTAAGGCGGTGCTTCGCCGCACCTCTGCCGTTAAGGGCGGAGAAATTAAAGAGGTTCGTTATGATAAGCTTACAATCAACCTTTCAAATTATGAAATGAAGGTTGACGGCGTGGCAGTTGACACACCGCCTAAAGAATTGGAGCTTATTTACCATCTGGCAAGCAATCCCGACCGCGTTTTCACACGCGACCAGTTGCTTGACGATGTTTGGGGCTTCGATTATTACGGCGATAGCAGAACGGTAGATGTGCATATTAAAAGACTCCGCGATAAGCTTAAAGGAGTATCACCCGAATGGGAGCTCCGTACTATCTGGAGTGTAGGATATAAATTTGAAACTCATGGCAAAAAATAATTTTTTTAAGAAAAACTATCTTCGTGCCGAGAATTTTTTAAAGCACCTACCACTTTTTGCACGCTATATGGCAGTTATAACTTCACTGATTTTAGTCAGCTATCTAGTGCTGACCTCGGCACTTGTTGTGTTCCTTTCAAATCATTGGGCACACCAAAAAGAAGAACTGCTCATTGAAAATGTTACTCTTAATGCAGAATACAGCGAGAGAATTCTCAGCAGTTGTACTTCCCAGGAAGAGCTTAACAGTGCACTTGTTCTTATTTGCAATAATTTGGGTGTTACTTCAAATGCTATTGATGCAGATGTTTTCTTCTGCAACACAGCAGGCGATGTGCAAATCTGCAAAGAGGATTTCACTTATAATTACTCGGCAGACAGTAAAAATTGCCTTATTCACGACGGATACAGCGTGCCCGATGAAATTATTGAAAAGGCGAAAAGCGGAACATATTTCAGCAAAAGCAAAATTCAGGGACTTTTCAATGAAAAAACCTTTTTTGCAGGCGTGCCTGTGTATGTGGGGGATACCTGCATCGGCGTAATTTTCGCCTCGGCACCCGTTGAGGGTACTCTTCGCGGATATTCAAGCAATGTTATGAGAATATACCTCTGGTCTGCGGTTTTCGCAGTTGCGCTCACCTTCCTTGTGGCTTACGGTATGACGGCAAAATTTATAAATCCCTTGCGTCAGATGTCAAATGCGACAAAATCTTATGCCCAGGGTGATTTCAGTAAGCGCGTAACAGTTACAGGGCACGATGAATTAGCAGAGCTTTGCGCATCCTTTAATAAAATGGCATCGGCACTGTCAACGCTTGAGTCTTCAAGAAGAAGCTTTGTCGCAAATGTTTCTCATGAATTGAAAACTCCAATGACTACAATCGGGGGATTCATTGACGGGATGCTTGACGGTACCATCCCCGCTGAAAAGCATGAAGAATATTTGAAAATAGTTTCCGATGAAGTTAAGCGCCTTTCACGACTTGTAACCTCGATGCTGAACCTGTCAAAAATTGAAGCTGGTGAGCTTGAACTTAAGCCAAGAGAATTTGACCTTTCTTCGCTGATGATTGACTGCACGCTCACCTTTGAACAGGCAATTGAGAAAAAAGAAATCACCGTTGAGGGCTTTGAGAATATGGGCAATGTGAATGTGTTTGCCGACCGCGATATGCTTTATCAGGTAGTTTACAATCTTGTTGACAACGCGGTTAAATTTACAAACCACGGCGGTACAATCTCGTTCTTTGCAGGCGAAACAGCCGACGAAAAAATCGGCTTTGCAGTTCAGAATACGGGCGACGGAATTTCTTCAGAAGAAATCGGCAAGATTTTTGAACGCTTCTATAAGGTTGACAAATCGCGAAGCTATGATGTAAAAAGTGCCGGCTTGGGTCTTTACCTTTGTAAGACAATTGTTGAAATGCACAAGGGTGAAATCTTTGCAGAAAGCACAGAGGGCCAGTTTACAAGATTTACTGTAATGCTACCCAAACAGAGTAAAGAAAAAGATAAAAGCAAGAAATAATACGGAGGTTTTTCATTATGAATGAAAGCTTTGAAAACAATATAAATAATACCGAAAATCAGCAGAGCGGAACAACTCCCCCGCCCTATACTCCTCCCGTTACTCCTCCTGTAACTCCTCCGGGCGCACAGTACACACCGCCTGTATATAATCAATACTCAACCTACGGCAATTACGCTCAACCGCCCAAGCCCGAGGCGCCCAAAAAGGCTTCAAAGGGCAAGAGAAAAGGTCTTATTGTAGCCGTTGTTATTATATGTGCTGTATTCCTTGCGGCAATGGCAGTTATGTTTGCCGGCTTTATTTATGACGGATTTTCAGAGGAAGTTCCCCAAGAAAGCGACAAAACACAGATGAATATTACCGAAACACCCAGCAAATCAGAGGGTGACAACACCGAAAATGCTGACGGAACGCTCACTGCAAAGCAGGTTTATGAAAAGGTTTATGAAAGCTCTGTGGGTGTTCTTGTTTACACAAGCAGTCAGCAGACAGTTTACTCCGAAGGTACGGGCATTATAATGGGCGAAAATTCTGACGGTAATGCAACCTACATTATCACCTGCGCACATGTTATTGATGTTTCAAACCCAAAAATTCTTGTCCAGACTGAAGACGGTACACAGTATGATGCTGTTATAGTAGGCTCTGACGCTAAAACGGATATAGGTCTTATCCGCATTTCTGCAACAGGACTTAAAGCGGCAGAATTTGCAGATTCTGACACTCTCGGCGTTGGCGATTATGTTTATGCAATCGGTAACCCCGGCGGAACACAGTTCTTCGGCTCATTCACAAACGGTATGGTTTCTGCAATCGGCAGACCCGTTGACAGCCCCGTAGGCTACGAGGTTGCCTGCATCCAGCACACAGCGGCAATCAACCCCGGCAACTCAGGCGGTGCACTTGTTAATGAATACGGTCAGGTAGTCGGTATTAACTCTTCAAAAATTGCCTCGACAGAATATGAGGGCATGGGCTTTGCGGTTCCTTCCTCAACAGTTAAGGAAATTGTAGACGAGCTTATAGCACACGGCAAGGTAACAAACCGTCCTGTATTGGGAATTACCTATTATGCGGCAACATACAGCCAGACACATTCAATCATTGTTAAAACTCATAAGCTTCCCTCAAACTCAATCATTATTGAAGAGATTATGGTTGGCAGCGATTTGGCAAACAAGGGTGTTAAATCAGGTGATATGATTATTGCCGTTAACGGTCAGGATATGGATACTGACGATGTGCTTCTTGACCTTATTGAAGACGGTAAGGTGGGTGACGAACTGACACTTACAATCTGCCGTGTGGATAGTAATTACAATATCTCAACCTTTGATGTAACAGTAAAACTCGTTGAGGATTCAAGCACCTCATCAGCACAGACTGAAGAGGATAACACAAGCAGCGGGTTCCCGTTCCCATTCGGTGAATAGAACAGCAATAGTAAAGGCGATGTCTTGCAAGACATCGCCTTTTTATATAGTACCGTGCTATATTTATTCTCTGCCTAACAGCCAATCAACAGATACACCCAAAACATCTGCCAAGGCATTTAATTCAAAATCAAATACAGGTCGTTTTTGTCCCTCTAATAGCGAGAGTGCCGGTGAACTGATTTCAATTCCTGCCAATTGTAATTTAGCGAGCAGTTCGTTTTGTTTCATATCTTGTTTTCTGCGTGCTTCTGTTACGCGTGCACCGATAATATTTCTGTTGCCAAGTGCAAGTTTTCTTGTTTTCAAACCGCTCACCACCTTTACAACAAAAATTATATGTTATAAAGCTCTTTACAAATTTGGTAATACCAAATATAATATAATTAATTTTAGTATTACGAAATTTGAGATGATTATTATGAATGAAGAAAAGCCTTCAAAGTTTAAACAAGCCTGTATTGCATCATATACGGAATGGTCTGAAAATCTTGAAATCAGCGAAGATGAAATTCAATATTCAGACCGACACAAAAAAAGAATAAACCGAATAGCACGAGAGATATTAAAAAACGAAAAGCCTATTTACCCGGAAGTTGACAATGCATTTGAACGCACACGCAGTAAAGTTGTTGTTTGGTGGAAAAGCCAAAAAAATAATGGTAAGGATTAACCTCACCATTATTTTTATCCTTTTATCATTCTGATTTTCTTTCTTTTTGCTTTAATTCGGTTTTTGCGGATAATCAAAAGAATATATATAATTACCAACAATACAAAGAACGCGAAAACAAGCTTGAATATGGTTGTTGAGAAAATTGTTTTCAGCCCGTCAAGAAGCCACAAAAGGATATTGCGGTCAATATCCTCGGCGGCGACAAGGTCAACAGTTGCAACAACATCCTCGCCGTAAAGCACCTCTGCTTTGCCTAAAACATCGCCCTTTTTGATTGGAGCTTTCACTTCTGTCGGAGTTTCACTTTCAATTGGTCGCACCACAAGACTGCCGCTCTGGGTACCCGAGGGTACAAGTGCCGAGAGCTCTTCTGCGGGGAGAAGCCTTAAATGGTCCACATTCCAATTATATTTAACATCAACAACCGTTACCACATCCGTTGTACTTGTAACCTTTGTAAGCACAATATTATCAAATGCCCATTCGTAAATCTTTTTACTGTCGGTGAACGCCACATTTTCTTCAACACCGTCCTTATCGATGTCATACTGCGGTGCATTCATAACAATAAGCATATAATTATAACCGTCTTTTGATGCGGTGGAAATCACGCAATGTCCCGCCAATGCGGTTGTGCCTGTTTTGATACCCGAAATATAGGGGCTGTAGTAATCCTTATACGCAGAATTCATCATTTTATTGGTGTTGTTGAGGTATCTCACATAGGGGTAAGCAGCTGTAGGCGCAATTTCATATCGAAGTGTGCTTGTAATTTCTTTGAATGTGGGATTTTGCATACAATATTTTGCGATTTTGTAAAGGTCGTACGCAGTGGTGATATTTCCGCCGTCTTCATCAAGTCCGTGGGCGTTGATAAAGGTTGTATTTTCGCAACCCAACTTTTTCACAAAGTCATTCATCATTACCACGAAATTGTCGAGTCCGCCACCGATGTAATCGGCAAGAATATTTGCGGCATCTGCTGCAGACGGAATCATCATACAATAAAGCAATTCTTCAACAGTCAACTGCTCGCCCGCTAAAATTCCCACGGTTGCGGCATTCTGCTCATAAAGTCCCTCAAGGCACTCACGCTTGCAGGTGAGTACGGTGTAAAGGTCATCGCAATTTTCAAGCACAAGAATACAGGTGACCATCTTTGTGATTGATGCGGGCGCGGTCTGCTTATCGGCATTCTTATCGAAAATCACGGTTTCACTGTCGGTATTCACAAGCAGAACAACATCAGCCTCGGTTTCTAAAAGAGAGTTGAACGAGGCATTGGCACCAATCGAAAATGAGCATATTAAAATTGTGATACAAACAAAAATTGAAATAATTTTTTTCAATCAATTCACCTACTTGAAAAAAGCATAAGAAAGTAATACAATAAGTATACCACAATTACAAACAATATCCAATACGGAAAAACAATTTTTAAAAGGATTTTTAATATGATTTATATTACAGGCGACACCCACGGTGACCGCAAAAGACTTTCTAAATTAGCTCTGCGCAAATTAAAAGAGGGCGATACTCTTATAATCTGCGGGGATTTCGGCTTTATGTGGAACGACACAAAGAGCGAGCAGGATTTTTTGGTCTCTCTGGGCAAGAGAAAATATAACATCTGTTTTATTGACGGCACTCACGAAAATTTTGACCTCTTGAACGGTTACGAAATAAGCCAATGGAACGGTGGCAAGGTGCATAAGATTTACGGCAATCTTTATCACCTTATGCGCGGTCAGATTTTTGAAATTGAGGGCAAAAAGATTTTCACAATGGGCGGTGGCGAGAGCTCGGATATCGATATCCGCCGTGATGTGAATGCCTGGTCAAAGGACGAAATTCCCACACAGGAAGAATTGCTTGAAGGTGCTGAAAACCTTGAGGTTGCGGGCTATGATATGGATATGATTATCACTCACGAGCCACCCTTAAAGGTAAAGAATTTCTTGAATCTCAACGACACCTCGGAATTTCGTGTTACCGCTCTCAATGCTTATTTTGAAGAGCTTGCGGGCAACTGCAAATTTAAAAAATGGTTCTTCGGCTCACTTCATATTGACAAATACATTTCGGGTACTCACCGCGCGATTTTCAAAGATGTAATCAATGCCGAAACCGGCGAAAAGATATAGAAAAATGGCAGTTCAAAACGAACTGCCATTTTATTTTGTTATCGTTTTATTGTGCTTCACTCTGTGTTTCAGATTGACTGAAA
>CAZTLU010000036.1:0-14832 GCA_964614605.1 uncultured Eubacteriales bacterium | reverse complement strand
CCCATGTGGTGCATTTCTTTCTTTCTTTTGCTTGTGGGTGAAAGAGCGCGTGGTATTTTCCATGGTTTGGACCAGTTGATTGAGTAGTGCATTGTACCAACTGTGTCAATGTGACATACAGAGCCCTGGTTGAATGCAACGAATGGAAGGTCATATTTCTTAATGAGCTCTTGAAGACCCTTTGTAAGTCTGTCACCCATCTGACCAGCCTTCTGGCAAGCATTCTGTCTGTCGATTTCTTCGAGTGTGTAGTAACCAGCAACACAAGAAAGTGGTGTAGCAGCCATTGTACCGCCCATAAATGCTTTCTTAACCTTTTCACCACTTGCATCAAGACCAGCACCGAGATATTTCATATATTCTTTCTTACCACCGATACCGCCAGCACCTGGGTAACCACCAGCAATAACCTTACCAAAGATTGTAAGGTCAGGTGAAACACCATAGTAGCCTTGTGCACCAGCCATACCGATACGGAAGCCTGTAACAACCTCATCGAATATAAGAAGTGCGCCATATTTACGGCAAAGTCTTTCAACGCCCTTGTTGAAGTCATAGCTTACGGGTGTTGTACCGCTTTCGGGACCAACGGGCTCAATAAATACTGCTGCTGTGCCGCCGCGAAGAACGTTAGCACGAAGCTTTCTTTCAAGGTCATCAAGGTCACCGGGGAAGAATTCCTGAGTGTGCTTGAAGAGGTAAAGCGGAACACCGCTTGCCTGTGTGAACTTTGAACCGGGAACACGGATACCGTAACCGAGCTGGTCTGACCAACCGTGGTATGCACCGCCCATTTTAAGAATGTTCTTTTTGCCTGTTGCAAGACGAGCAACACGAACTGCTGTCATACAAGCTTCGGTACCTGAACCCTGCATACGGAACATCTGAACTGTTTCAACGCTGTCAGAAATCTTTTTAGCGAGTTTGTACTCAAATTCGTGGAAAAGACCTGTTGAAGGGCCGCAAGTGTTAAGAAGGTCGATAACCTGGTCGCGAACTACCTTGGGGTTTGAGCCGAGAACTGTGGGGCCGCCTGCCTGAAGGAAGTCGAAGTACTTGTTGCCGTCAACGTCATAAAGGTAAGCACCTTCAGCCTTTGAGAATGCAAGGGGGAAGGGATAGTTGAAAGCGAGGTTGTGCTGAACGCCGCCGGGAATAATCGCGCGAGCTTCGTCAACCATTGCCTTTGACTTTACGCACTTTTTGCCGTAATACTCTTCCTCATACTCCTTAAGCTTTTCGGCCTTGATTGTGTAAATTGGCTTGCTGATAAGGTCGTCAAGCTGTCTGTTGATAGCTGCTGCATCATGGTAATTTGCAATTGCAAATCTTGTGTCTGCCATCGTAATAAACCTCCGTTTATAAAGTATTTAAAGTTTGAATTTCACCTACTGATTCATTTTAGGTGAATTATAATTCATACTAATTATACCACTATTTTCCTATGTGTCAAATACTTTTTAAAAAATTAACATTTTGAAATAGTTAAAAATTAACTGCAAGGTGCAAAACCGCGTGAAATCAAGGCGTTTTTAGATAAAAAACATCTATTCGACAAAATGTATGTTAGATTTATCAAAAAAATCAACCGCCCTTTTTGTAAAACTTATACAAGCAAAAGGGCGGTTTTTTCACTAAAATATAGAATTTTCAAGCTTCAAAATAATTTTAGACAAAAAACATCTAAAGCAGTTATTCAAATAGTTTTCTTACGAGATTTCCGGCATCGTGATTATCGAAATCAGTAGGGGAGTTCTTAAAATTCTTAAGAGTTTTCCATCTTTTTTCGTATTCTTTTATGCTTTCTTCGGGTATTTTAAAATCAAAGGTGCAGAATTGATTAAAGAGATTTTCAAGAGAATCAAAATCCGTTCCCATAGCCTCGAATAATGAATGGCAAAGGTCGGGGTCAGCCTTTTGAGCCTCTTTAATGTATTGGGGCAGAAATACTGCGCAGGCAAGACCGTGAGGAACTCCGTAATCTTCGGTGAGAGCATAGCCCATACCGTGCGGAAAGCCCGTGCCACCCTTGTTGAGAGCAAAGCCTGCGTAAAGTGAGGCATAGTAGAGTATGTCGCGGTCAGCATCATCGGGATTTTCATTGGATTTTTCCATTTTAACAAGTAATGGATATATCATTTTTGCCGCGAGCAATGAGAATTGCTTTGAAAGGAAATCTGCTCTCGGTGAAAACATTGATTCCACCGCGTGAGCCAGGGCGTCAAGGGCGGTAGAAACAGTTGTTCTGAAAGGAACGGAATATGTGTATTGGGGGTCGGCGAGGGCATGACGGGCATAATAATTCTTTCCGCCGACGCTTTGCTTTCTGCCGTCAGTTCTTGTGAGTACCGAAACACCTGAAACTTCACTGCCCGTGCCCGCAGTTGTACCGATTACAATTAAGGGCAGGGGAGCATGTTTAACTGTATCCGAATAAATGCCATCGTTTATGATATGCCCATTGGTCGCGTAAACGCAAACTGCCTTTGATGCGTCAAGGGGTGACCCGCCACCGATACCTATTACAAAATCGGCACCGAAATTCCTTGCAAATTCACCGCCGCGACAACAATCGACGGTCAACGGATTTTCGGTAATTTCATCAAAAACTTTATATTCAATATTTTCTTTTTCCAGAACAGAAATCACATCTTGAAGTGCACCGCTTTTTTTAGCAGAACTTTTTCCGCATACGATTAAACATTTTTTACCCAAAGACGAAAAAATCTGTCCGTTATTTAAAACCGCATTTTTACCGCCTATAATATTGACGGGCATATAAAAACTGAAATCGAAATTCATAAAATCAGCCCTTTCAAGCTTATTTTAACATTATGTATGGATTATTGCAACAAAAAAAGAACCGCCACACTTTCGCGTAGCGGACTTTTATTTATGAGAAAAATTATTATGAACCTAATTTGGTGACTTGATAACCAAGTCTATATATAAATAACTTCTGTGCAGCAGGAAAATAGGGATTGGTGTTATACTTTATGAAAAAGGAAAGGGAAAATTTGTTGGGGATTGGAAAAAACCTACCGCACAGAAATTATGGACAACTAATTTCGCTTTCTCTTCTGTTGTGGCTATATAATACCACTCAAAAACAAAAAAGTCAAGTGTTTTTGCACAACAAATTTATTGAATATTTGTGAAAATTGCACAAATGAACTTTAAAGGCTATTTGTTGACGCTTTGCAAAAAACTGTTTTTCTGCAAAGCAAGGTTTTGTGCATATCTTACAAATAAAATCCAAATTTTTCGTCGAATTAGCTTGAAAATCAGTTGTTTTTTAGGCTTTTCCTCAAAAACTTTGTGCAAGTTTTTTTAATCCTTTTTCAAAAAAATTTTAATAATAGAAATATTTATAGAATGTGGGGTACTCATTTAAAAGATGCTGAAGCGTTGTTCTTGAGCTTGAACCCGGGTCGTTGATTGTAAAGCCCGACGCAGTAAGAGAGTTACCGCCTGTGTAGCCTGTAATTACAACCCAATGTTGTGTGCCCGAAGACTTCTTTGCACCGAAAAGCACGGGCTTGCCTGATTGGAGCTTTGAATAAATACCGCTTAAATATCCTGAACTGCTTGTAACAACCGTGTAATTTGAGGGCCAGTAAACATTACCCGATGAAGAATAAGAGAGCTTCTTCGACATTGCGTCGGGGTAGATTGTAGTGCCTGTGCGGTATGACTCCATCATGGCGATGGCAGTTGTGACGCAACCGATTTGTGCAATTGTTTTACCTGATGTGCCTATTTCTACGCTTGCCCAACGGCTGTCGGTCTGCTTAAAGCTTGGCACACTCAAAGACACTTTTGAATAAGTTGAAGAAGAGCTTGAAGCTGACAAATATTGCGAGCTTACATATCCCGTCTTTGTGCCGTTATAAAGAATTCTGCTCCAATTGCCCGATGCCCCAAGAACAATCACAACTTCGCCTTTGTAAAGACTTGCTAACTTTGAATAAGATGTGCCTGCACCGCTTCGCACATTAAGACTGCCCGATGTGATATTCACCGTTGCGGGAGTACCCGATGCAGTTGAAATATAATCCGCGTGACAGTATCCGTATTTTTCGTCGGCGTATTCAACCTTCCACCAGTTGCCCGACTTTGAAATAAGAGTAACATAACTGCCCTTTGAAAGCGATGAAACAACCGTGCCCGAAGTGCTCGCCGAGCTTCGCACATTAAGACTTCCGCTTGTAACGGATACTATGCCCGCCTTACTGCTTGTTGTCGCCGCATTGGCATTCATCGGAATTGCCAACGCACCTAAAATTAAAACTAATGTTAAAATAAATGATGTAAATTTTCTCATTTTTTCACCTCGTTAATTCAAATGAAAATAGCATATATGCACGCATAATTTTAACAGAGGTGAGGGAGTTTGTTAATACTCCAAATAATGTAAATGCAAGAAAGTCAGCCTCCCTTGTCAAAGGGAGGGGGACCGCGTTAGCGGTGGAGGGATTCTTTTGAATGAAAAATTCGAATTTGAACCACAAAAATCCTCCCTCTGATATGAGGAAGGTGGCAAAACGCAGTTTTGACGGAGGGAGAATCGCGTAGGGACAGACATCTATGTCTGCCGCGGCTTTTGCTATTACATATAACTCATTTATTCTACTTTATGCCATTTGTGGCATAAAGTTAACAGGAGCTTTGTGAACTATGGTATTATTACAGCGTAATACAAAGGAGTTGATAGTATGTCAAACACAATAGCACGACTTTACAGGGGACAATTGGAGCCCAAGAGTGTGTTGGGTACCGGGAATAGCGAAATGAGAAGAATCGAAATATTGATTGGAAATAATTATAATAAGCTTAAAGAAAATCTGAATGAAGAAACAAAGGTAATTTTAGAAAAATACAGCCAATGCATAGATGAATACATTGTTTTAATAACTGAACAGGCTTTTTGTGACGGATTTTGTTTGGGAACAAGAATTTTATCAGAGGCAGTCGGCGGTGCGGAGCGGTTGTTATAAAATTATATTTTAATATTGATTTTACTTGCAAAAAATGTTTTAATATTACCATATTATTTTAGGAGATGGAAATATGGACTTCAAAACAGGCCCTCTTATGTACGGACTTGCTTTAATGGTTGTGGCTTTTGTTATTGTTCAGTCAGTTTTCTTTATGCGCAAGGCTTATAAGCGCTCGCAGGAAATCGGAATGGAAAAAGCAGTTGTTAAGCAGACAATCATTTCAAGCGTGCTTTTCACAATCGCACCCGCGATTTCAATTCTCGCAACGGTGTTGGCTCTGGCATCTGCCCTTGGTATAGTGTTACCTTGGATTCGACTTTCCGTTATCGGAAACCTTGCTTATGAAACAGTTGCGGCTGATACGGCACTTTCCGTGCTCGGCTCTTCTCTTTCGCAAGAGGTAACAGACCCGCAGGCTTTCTCAACAGTTATGTGGGCAATGACAATCGGCTCATGCTTCCCGCTTATTCTCCTTCCTTTCCTTTGCAAAAAAATCCATAAGGCTATGACAAAGGTTATGGCAGGCAAAAATACAGAGGCTAATGAGGATGGCGAAAAGAAAAAGTCAGGCGTTAATGTTGGTGACCTTATAAGTGCCGCAGCATTTATCGGCATTGTTGCCGCGTTTATTGCGCGTGCTGCCGCAGGTATTGAAAAAGACGGTGTGTCAGCCGGATTTATGTCAATTTCTGTTATGCTTTCTGCAATGATTTTCACAATTGCGCTTGATTATCTCTGCAAAAAGAAAAACCTCAAAAAGCTTGAAGCCTTTGTGCTTCCTATCGCAATGTTCGGCGCTATGGGAATTGCAGTTCTGTTCACACAGGTGCTTCCCGAGTGGCTCGTTAACTTTACTTGGAGATAAGGAGGGGCGGCAATGAAAAAGAATAAAGAACCTAAATCATATGTTGACAGTATGCACACCCAGGGCAAAATCTGGACAGTTGCGGCTCTTCTCGTGCTTTTCGCAGTACCCACAATCTTCTCTATTTTCGGCGGAGACGAGCTTTTCTCGGC
This sequence comes from uncultured Eubacteriales bacterium, assembly GCA_964614605.1. Classification (GTDB taxonomy): domain Bacteria; phylum Bacillota; class Clostridia; order Oscillospirales; family Acutalibacteraceae; genus Fimenecus. The sequence goes on along the minus strand of CAZTLU010000036.1, from coordinate 8,815 downwards.
ATTCCCCGAATGGAGCGTTCTTTCAAAGGTGCTCATTTCAGTAATTTCGGTTTATTGGACTACTGCGATTGTTGAGGTTATTACTTATACCCCAATGCTCGGCGCAGGCGGTACATATCTTTCATTCGTAACAGGTAATATTACTAATCTTAAGCTTCCCTGTGCCTTAAGTGCAATGGACAGAGCAAATGTTAAGGCGAACAGTGAAGAAGGCGAAATTGTTTCGACAATAGCCATCGGTGCATCGGCAATCACAACAACGGTTATTCTTGCAGTTGGCGTGCTTGTTTTCTCACCGTTCTTGGGCTATATTACAGACCCCGAATCCGTGCTTCGTCCTGCATTTGTTTATGTTGTTCCCGCACTCTTCGGAGCTCTCGGAGCATCATACTTCGCAAAGCATTGGAAGATTTCAATTTTCCCGATTCTTGTAGGTATAATTGTTTATATTTTTGCTCCAACATTTGCAGTGGGCACAATGATTTTTGTAACTATCGTTGCTTCAATCGGCGGGGCACTTCTTATGTGGAAGCTTAAAATCCTCAAATAATCAAAGTCTTATTCAATAGTCCGTTGACAAATTCGTCAGCGGGCTGTTTTTTTATGGGAATACTGTGAAAATACACATATTTTAATTACTATTTTTTACCTTTAAAACATTGATTTTACTGCGGGTTAGTGATACAATAAATTGAATAAACTAAAATGGATTGGAGTGGGTTGTTTTGGCATTAGTTCCAATGAAAACTCTCCTTGAAAATGCAGAAAAAGAAAACATCGCTGTGGGTGCTTTCAGCGTTGGCAATATGGAAATGGTAATGGGTGCCGTTGCTGCCGCCGAAGAGCTGAATACACCGATAATTCTGCAAATTGCTGAATGCAGACTTAAAAATTCACCTCTTGAGCTTATGGGTCCTATGATGCTTTCAGCAGCAAGAAACTCAAGGGTGGATATCGCAGTTCATCTTGACCACGGTCTCAAATTTGAAACTGTACAAAAGGCTCTCGAAATGGGCTTCACTTCAGTAATGTTTGACGGTTCGCTTTTACCCCTTGCCGATAATATTCAGGCAGTTAAAAAGGTGAGAGCAGAGGCGGATAAATACGGCGCAACCGTTGAGGCAGAATTAGGAGTTGTCGGCGGTAATGAGGGCGAGGGTAAGGCTCACGAAATCCTTTGCACAAGTCCTGACGACGCAAAGCTTTTCTGCGACGAAACAGGAATTGACGCACTTGCAGTTGCAATCGGTAACGCTCACGGCAATTATCCGGTGCTTCCCAATCTTCGTTTTGATGTGCTTGACGACATCAACAAAATGGTTGAAACTCCCTTGGTTCTTCACGGCGGAACGGGAATTACCGATGAAATGTTCCAGCAGGCAATAATGCTCGGAGTTCGCAAAATCAATATTGCCACCGCAAGCTTTGATAACTTGGCGAAATATGCTCTTGATTACTGCAAGCCTCTTGAAAAAGCAAATTATTTTGAGTTAAGCAGTCAGATGGCAATGGGCGTTTATGAAAATGTAAAAAGACATATTAAAGTGTTCAGCTTTTTGAATAATTAAGGAGATATAAAAATGAAGTACATAGAATTTGATAACAGTAAAGAATTTGATTTAATCCTCTTGGGCCGTGTTGCAGTTGACCTGAACCCTGTTGATTATTACTGCCCTCTTAACGAGAGCACAACCTTCAAAAGATATCTTGGCGGTTCACCTGCAAATATTGCAGTAGGTCTTGCTCGTCTCGGCAAAAAATGCGGTTTCTTTGCACGCGTTTCAGATGACCAGCTCGGCACATTCGTAACAGATTACTTCGCAAAAGAGGGTATTGATGTTTCTCATATCAAGCGTTGCGAAAACGGTGAGAAAATCGGCCTTACATTTACTGAAATCAAGTCAGAAACAGAAAGCTCAATCGTTATGTACCGTAACGAAGCTGCAGACTTAAAGCTTCATGTTGACGATATTGACGAAGAATATATCAACAAGGCAAAGGCAATTCTTATTTCAGGTACTGCTCTTGCAGAAAGTCCATCAAGAGAAGCCGCACTCAAGGCAGTGGCGTTGGCAAAGAAAAACGGCGTGCCCGTAATTTTTGATATCGACTACCGTGCATATAACTGGAAAAACAGCGACGAAATCGCAATTTACTATTCATCAGTTGCCCGTGAGGCTGATATAATTCTCGGCTCACGCGAAGAATATGACCTTACAGAAAAATTCATTAAGCCCGGTATGACTGACAAAGAGTCAGCAGCATACTGGCACGGTCAGAATGCTAAAATCGTAATTATCAAGCACGGCAAAGAGGGTTCAACCGCTTACACAAATGACGGCGAAAGCTTTTCAATCAAGCCTTTCCCCGTTAAGCTTCTCAAATCCTTTGGCGGCGGTGACGGATATGCTTCTGCATTCCTTTACGGTGTATTTGAGGGTTGGGAGATTATTGATGCCCTTGAATTCGGTTCAGCATCAGCGGCTATGCTCGTAGCCAGCCACGCTTGCTCAGAGGATATGCCCTCAGTTGATGCCGTAAAAGAATTTATCAAAAAAGAAAAAGAAGAATACGGCGAGCTTATCGCAAGAGTTTAAATAAGCTATTAGGCTCCACCCTTGAGGGGGAACTGTCGCGAAGCGACTGAGGGGGTATCAAATAAAATCCCCCTTTCCGCCAAAACTTCGTTTTGCCACCTTCCCCTCGGCGGGGGAAGGCTATAAAATCCAATTTGGTGATTAAAATGTCAAAAGTATTGGAGACTTTAAAAAAGTTTTTTAAGAAATTAAAACAGAATAAAATCTTCAAACGCATTATGATTGCGGTGCTTTGCATCTGCCTTGTGGGCGGAATTGCCGTTGTGGGTATCAACGCCTATATGATTTCGTATGTTGACGACTACATTCTCACTATGGATGAGGTCGGCGAATATGATTTTGACTGCGTAATGGTTATGGGCGCAGGAATTTGGGGCACAGAGCCCTCGCCAATGCTTCAGGAACGTCTTGATTTCGGTATTGAGGTCTATTTTACGGGCTGTACCGACCGAATTCTTATGACGGGTGACCATGCACGCGAGGAATATGACGAAGTAAACATTATGAAAGACTGCGCAATTGAAGCAGGCGTCCCTGCTGACAATGTGTTTATGGACCACGCAGGACTTTCCACTTATGAGTCAATGTACCGCGCCCGCGATGTTTTTCAGGTTGAAAAAATGGTGATTGTAACACAAAAATATCACCTTTACCGTTCCGTTTATAACGCACGCAAATTAGGTATTGATGCTTATGGCGTAGCCGCAGACGAAATGAAATACGGAATTCACAACAATATGCGCGAATGGCTTGCCCGCGTAAAAGATTTCTTCTATTGCATAATTCAGCCCGAGCCCACATATTTGGGTGAGGTAATACCGATTAGTGCGAGCGGCTCGTTAACTGACGACAAAGAAAGACTTTAATAAAAAGGTGATTATATGTACGAAAATTCAAGCTATAATTCCAACAATGAAAAAATTCTCTGCGAGATGAACGGTGCTAATTCTGATATGCTTATGAATATCAAAATTAAGCTCTTAAAAGCAGGGGAGAGCACTACAATCTGTGACGCTGAAAATGAAACTGCAATTCTTTTGATTGCAGGCGATGTTGAATACAAATTCGACGGTAAAACCGAAAACGCAAAGCGCGAAAATCAGTTTGTTGATCGTCCCTATTGTGTTCATTTCTCAAAAAACAATGAAGTTACAGTTACTGCAAAGGCGGATTCCCGAATTCTCATTCAGCAGACCGACAATGCAAACGATTTCGGTTGTATTTGGTATAGCCCCGAAAATGTAATTTTGCAGGAATTCGGCAAAGACCAATGGAACGGCACTGCTCACCGTCAGGTGCTCACACTTTTCGATTACGAAAATGCACCTTATTCAAACCTTGTTCTCGGTGAGGTTATTCATAAGCCCGGTTGCTGGTCAAGCTATCCACCGCATTACCACCCACAGCCAGAGGTTTATTACTATGAATTCGACAAGCCACAGGGCTTTGGCGTAGGCTTTAACGGTGATGACTGTTATAAAGTAGAAGACCAGGGTGTACTTTGCATAACACCTATGAAAACACATCAGCAGGTTGCAGCCCCCGGCTACTCAATGTGCTATGTGTGGATGATTAGACATCTTGAAAATGACCCTTGGATTAAAACAAGAATTGACGACCCGGCTCACAAGTGGTTGTTAGATGTATAAATAAACTACCTTTTAAATAGGAGATGACAATATGGCAAAAATGACAATGGCGCAGGCTCTCGTTAAGTTCCTTGACAATCAGTATGTGTCCTTTGACGGAGTTGAAACAAAATTCGTTGACGGAATTTTCACTATTTTCGGTCACGGTATTGTTTTAGGTCTCGGTGAGGCACTTGATAGTGACAAGGGAGGACTTCGCGTTTATCAGGGCAAGAATGAGCAGGGTCAGGCACATGTTGCTACTGCTTTTGCAAAGATGAACAACAGAAGAAAGATTATCGCTTGTGCATCATCAATCGGTCCCGGAGCGGCAAATATGATTACTGCGGCGGCAACTGCAACAGTTAATAATGTGCCACTTCTTTTATTCCCCGCTGACACATTCTCAACTCGTCAGCCCGACCCTGTACTTCAACAGTTTGAGCAGGTAAACTCACTTGCAACAACTACAAACGATGCTTATAAGGCAGTAACTCGTTATTGGGACAGAATTGCTCGTCCCGAGCAGTTGATGTCTGCTATGATTAACGCTATGCGCGTGCTTACAGATACAGCAGACACAGGTGCAGTTGCAATCTGTCTTTGTCAGGATGTTGAGGGCGAAAGCTATGATTACCCTGACTCATTCTTCCAAAAGAGAGTACATAAAATTGTTCGTATGCCAGTGGCTTGCGAAGAATTAGAAGATGTTTTGGCAGTAGTTAAGGGTGCCAAAAAGCCCCTCGTAATCTGCGGCGGCGGTGTTCGTTATTCAGAAGCAGGTGAGGCTCTTGAAAAGTTCTGCGCAGAGTTCAATATTCCCTTTGCAGAAACACAGAGCGGTAAAACTGCTTGCCTTTCATCTGATAAATACAACCTTGGCGGACTTGGTGTTACAGGTAACTCCGCAGGTAATGTAATCGCAAAGGATGCAGATGTTGTTATCGGTATCGGTACTCGTTTTTCAGACTTTACAACTGCATCAAAATCACTTTTCAAAGACGATGTTAAGATGGTTACAATCAACACATCTCGTTTTGATGCATATAAGCTTGACGCTACAAAAATGGTAGCAGACGCAAAGCTCGGTATTATTGCTCTCGGCGATGCTCTTCGCAAGGCAGGTTACAAATCAGCATATACAACTGAAATTGCAGACGCAAAGGCTGATTGGGACGCAGAAATGGAGCGCCTTGCAAATTATAAGTATGACGAGAATTTTGAGCCCCTCATTGCTGCTCGTGATGAAAAGACAATCCCCGAATTCGTTGAAAAAATCGGCGGTGTGATTACTCAGACAGCTGCATTGGCACTTATCCGTAAGCTTATCCCCGCAGACGCACTCTGCACAGGTGCGGCAGGCTCACTTCCGGGTTGCCTTCAGAGAATGTGGACTTCGGACAGTCGTTATTCATACAATATGGAATATGGTTACTCCTGTATGGGCTACGAAATCGCAGGTGCATTGGGTAGCAAGATGGCTCACCCTGAATGTGAATCTTATGCAATGTGCGGTGACGGTAGCTATTTAATGCTTCATTCTGAGCTTGTTACAAGTATTCAGGAAAACAAGAAAATCAATGTTCTTCTTTTTGATAACAGCGGTTTCGGTTGTATCAACAACCTTGAAATGTCAAACGGTATCGGCAATCTTGCTACCGAATTCCGTTATCGTGATGAAAACGGTGATTTGCTTGGTGGTCTTATTCCTATCGACTTTGCAAAGAACGCTTCAGGCTATGGCTGTAAGACTTATACAGCAAAAACAATGGAAGAATTGGAGTTCGCTCTTATTGATTCACAGAAACAGACAGTTTCAACACTTATTGACATTAAAGTACTTCCAAAGTCAATGACTGACGGTTACGGTGCTTGGTGGCATACAGGTGTTCCATCTGTTTCAATAAACGAAAAAGTAAACAATGCCTTCGAGACGAAGGAAGAAAATAAAAACAAAGCAAGGAGATATTAATGCGATAAATCGCATTAATATCAATCTTGTGCCCGTCAAATTTTTACTATCGTAAATAATTTGACGATGGCAAAAATTTACATACACGCCTTGTCTGCCACAGGCAAGAATGTGTATTAAAATAAAGAATTTTATGTGGCAGAAAGGCTATGAAAATTATGCTCGACAAAAGTAAAGTAAAACTCGGTATTGCACCTATCGCTTGGACAAATGACGATATGCCCGACCTTGGTGCAGAAAACACATTTGAACAGTGCATTTCTGAAATGGCACTTGCAGGATTTACTGGCTGTGAAGTTGGTAACAAATACCCAAGAGACACAAAGGTACTTAAAAAGGCACTTGAGCTTCGTGGCATGCAGATTTGCAACGCTTGGTTCTCAAGTTTCCTTATTACAAAGCCTTATGAAGAAGTTGAAAAGGACTTCATTGAGCATATCACTTTCCTTAAAGAAATGGGTGCAAAGGTTGTTGGTATCTCTGAACAGGGACACTCAATTCAGGGTACAGACCTTTCAATTTTTGATGATAAGTATGTTATGAATGACGAAGAATGGGATATGCTCTGCACCGGTATCAACAAGCTTGGTAAGGTTGCAAAGGATATGGGAATTCAGCTTTGCTTCCATCACCATATGGGCACAGTTGTTCAGACTGCTGCTGAAATTGACAGAATGATGGAAAACACAGACCCCGAGCTTTTCGGTCTTCTTTTCGATACAGGTCACCTTGCATACTGCGGTGAGGACTATATGGCAGTTCTTAAAAAGTATGCAAAGAGAATCCGCCACGTGCATCTTAAGGATATCCGTCCCGATGTTGTTGCAAAGGTTAAGGCAGAAAAAATGAGCTTCTTGCAGGGCGTTCGTGCAGGTGCTTTCACAGTTCCCGGCGATGGCGTTATCGACTTCAAGCCCGTTTTCGATGTTCTTGAAGAAACAGGCTATGAGGGCTATGTTCTCGTTGAAGCAGAGCAGGACCCTGCAATCGCAAATCCTTTCGAGTACGCGCTCAAGGCTCGCAAGTACATTTCTGAAGTATCTGGTTTATAATTGTACTTTGTAGGGGCGGGTCTCCGTGCCCGCCCGTATATATAAAAAATCCAATTAAGGAGATATAATAATGGCAGTAGAAAAATTACAGTATTTTGTGAACGGTCAGTTCAAAGACTCAAAAGCTGATGTTTGGTATGACCTTCACAATCCCAGCACAGGTGAGGTTGTAGGACAGGCACCTTGCTGTACAAATGACGAGGTTCTCGAAGCTATCGAGGCTGCAAAGGCGGCTTATCCGGGCTGGAGAGCAACTCCCGCAATCAAGAGAGCACAGATTCTCTACAAAATCCGCGAACTTATCATTCGCGATATGGAAGAGCTTACAATGTGCGTTGCTTGTGAAAATGGTAAGGTTTGGGGCGAAGCAGAGGGCGACGTTCTCAAAGCAAAAGAGGGTACAGAGCTTGCAACACAGGTTCCCTCACTTATGATGGGCGAAAGCCTTATGGATGCTTCAACAGGCTATGACACAGTTAAATACCGTGAGCCTCTTGGTGTATTCGCAGGTATTGTTCCCGTTAACTTCCCCGCAATGATTCCTTTCGGTTGGATGGCTCCAACTTGTATTGCAACAGGTAATACAATGGTGCTCAAAGCAGCTTCTCTTACACCTAAAACTGCAATGAAATTTGCAGCTATCTATAAAGAAGCAGGCGTACCCGACGGTGTTATCAATGTTATCACTTGCTCAAGAAACGAAGTAAATACAATTCTTGACCACCCCGATGTTAAGGGTATCACATTCGTTGGCTCAACTCCTGTTGGACTTAAGGTTTATTCTCGTGCAGCTGCTGCAGGCAAGCGTTGTCAGGCTCTTACTCAGGCCAAGAACCATGCTCTTATTATGTCAGACTGTGCACTTGAAAGAACAGTTGCAGGTGTTATCAACTCTGCTTACGGTTGTGCAGGTCAGCGTTGTATGGCTCTTACTTGCTGTGTAGTTGAAGAAGCTATTGCAGACGAGTTCGTTGCAGAGCTCGTTAAACAGGCAAAGAATATTAAGGTTGGTCCCTCTTGGGATAAGACCTCAAAGCTTGGCCCGATTACATATAAGAAGCATTACGAAGAAGTTCTCGCTGACATCCAGAAGGGTGTTGACGAGGGCGCAGAGCTTGTACTTGACGGTCGTGATGTTAAGGTTGAAGGCTATGAAAACGGCTACTTTATCGGCCCTACAATCTTCGATAAGGTTACTGCTGATATGACAATCGGTGATGAAGAAGTATTCGGCCCTGTTCTTTGCATCAAGCGTTGCAAGAACTTTGAAGAAGGTCTTAAGATTATGAACGACAACCCATATGCAAACGGTTCTGTTATCTATACACAGAGCGGTTATTGGGCTCGTCAGTTCGCTCGTTACACAGACGGCGGTCAGGTTGGTATCAATGTTGGTATTCCTGTTCCCGTTGGCTTCTTCCCATTCTCAGGTCACAAGCAGTCATTCTTCGGTGATTTACACTGCCTCGGTAAAGACGCATATCGTTTTTACACAGAATCAAAGGCAGTTACAACACACTGGTTTGACGAAGAAGAAAAGACAACTACTAATGTTAGTACTTGGGA
>CAZTLU010000035.1:0-15535 GCA_964614605.1 uncultured Eubacteriales bacterium | reverse complement strand
CGGAACTTTTTTGTCCTCAAGTCCGAAATCGGTAATTCTTGACTCGATAAGCCCACCGACTTCAACGAATGTATCCTTATCAAAGAGTATGTCCAATCTTTCGCGGGCTGTAAGCTTACCTGAAGAGTGTTGCTTATCTATTCTTTTGGCGCCTCCACCATTTTTTGAGGCATTAAGTTTTTCATTAAGGCGATTCAATACAGATTCGTTCCACATAATTTATCTCCTTATTTTTTTCAAAATACCATTTATAATTTGTTTCTCTGACTTATCCAATCCAATCAGCAAAATAGCCACACCATAAACAGCAACATATAAACAGCCCCTGATTATAAAGCCAAGCCAACCGCTGACGGGAATGAGATTTATGAATATTCCGAATATAATTGAAATGACCCAAGCGGGTAAAATCCCTTTAAAAAGATTTTTGAAATATCTAAACATATTTACGCCAACTTTTTTGTGATAGTAAATATTTGAAAGAATATTGTTACCCACAACAAAGCTTATGCAAGAGCCTATTGCAGTTCCGTAAAGCGGGAATACCTGTGTTAAGCCAACAGAGAGCGCAATATGAACTACAGCGACTCCCAACAAAAGAAGGGACCTTGTTGCCTGAAGATTTTTAGCCTTCATCACATTGAAAATTGTTCCCTCAACGGATTCAAGAATCTGCGGTGCAATAGTCAAAAGCGCTACAATATAAATTGCTGTTGCATCATATTGCGGTGCCCAGAGCGAAGCAAAACACTTACCCAACAAGATAAATCCGCCAATCAACGGTGCAAGAATGTGAAGCTGAATTCGGCTGTATTTTACGCAACAATCCGTTGTTTCTTCAACAGAGGAATCAGCAAATACAACCTGACTGATTTTTGGGAGTGTAATTGTTGAAATTACTCCGCCGATAGAATTGAATAACGCATACAGTTGTGTTACAACTCCGTAAAGTGCAACATATTCAAGGCAGGAATATCTGCCGAGAACTATTCTGTCGATACCGTTATTGATTTGAGTAATGATAATCTGTAAGAAAACAAAGAATGAAAATGAAAACAGGCTTTTAAGATATGCATTATTCCATTTTCCTATAAAAATCGGAGTGTGAAGTACAAATTTGCAATAAACAACATCAATTACCGCAAGTATTATTGTTATTACAAAATCTGCATACACAACTGCTCTGGCATTCAAGTCGAACTGAAGCAAGACTATTATGACTACAACACGAAGAATCTGTCTTAATACATAAAGGCCCTTTACATACGCATATTTTTCATATGCATACTCCACTCCGCTTAAGGCATGGCTGAGCAAACTGACGCTTGTTGTTGCACCCATAACCAAAAACAGTTCTCGTGCATAGCTTAAGTTTTCTGCATTGATTGATTCGGGATAAAGCTTATCTAACTGAGTTGATATTACAAACACCAACAAAAATATTACAATGCTGATTATTGTGTAAAGCTTGACACACATTGTAATAATTATATTCTCTTTTTCTTTATCGCCTTCTGATTTATATTTCAAGATAAATCTTGTTAAGGTACTGCCCAGACCAAAATCAAGAAGAGCAACATATCCTATAGTAGCATAAAGCAACTGATATAGCCCATACTCTACCTGCCCCAGACTTGAAATCATATAGGGAGTGAACAACAAACCTACCATCGATGAAACAAATATGCTGAAATAGGAAAGTATAAAGCCTAATCCTCTCTGATTTTTCATATACTCACTTCTTTTATTTATAATACATCAATTTTCCAAACAGGAATATACTTTCTATTTTCGTCTTTACTGACAACGTGAATTGGCAAGCCTAATTTTGAATTATAAAAGCTTTTCCGCTCGCTTCTGTAAAAGAACACGCCAAAATCTGCTTTCGGGAATTTTTCTGCAGTTTCCTTTTCTACGCAAGCTACAACTCGGTAGCACAAGGGTTTTCCCATTTTTCTTGCGAGAAAATAGTCATTACCTTTATTCATATACATTAGTCCGTCGTCGGCAGGCAACCACCAATCTGCATACTGCTTGTCCATTTTCACGGGATGCTCTTCAAAATATTTTTTCTTATTAAAAAGTGCAAAACCGTATTCTTTTACAAGATGCCAACCCATTTTCATATATCCGGGATATGAATTCTGATTAGGGAAGTTATAGATGAGTGCATCTTCCGGGAGCATTGCTATTGAACGTTTTGTCATCTCGGTAAAAACGCCTTTTCCGCGGCAAGCCTCAGTAACACAAGTATCACCGGGCTGATAAGACTCTTTGCCGTCAATATCATTACGCCAAAGACCGCGTGCTGCTGACGGCACACCGTCAATATAAACAACCTCAACCACTGAATTGCCATAAATATTATCAATATATTTTTTATTGAAAAGCTCTTTTGTGTATCCGTTTTTGAAAACCTCATTTTCGGTTGCAACAAAATCTTCAATAAACTTTTCATCAACTCCGTCAGACCAACGGCAATCGTAAATTATTTCTGTTGACATTTTATTTTCCTCTTATCATATTGAAGGCATTGTAATTACCTTTAAGTTTGTTGACAAACGTTTTAAAGGGTTCATCATTATTTATCGAACTGCGCCCGAAAATAATTTTTCCGTCCTTTGCATAAGAAAAATCCATATTGGATGTATAAATTCTTTTATAAGCTGTATTTTTAACAAGGTACTCATTAGATTCTGTTGAGAAATCACCGTAAGGGTAGCAGAAATCCGCCGGCATAAAGCCTGTTTCTGCAAAAATCTTTTCATTGGCTTTCTCAATCTCTTTTTCTGTATCAATTTCAGCAATATTCTTCATAGACACATGAGAATATGTATGCGCGCCAAAGCCCACCATACCGCTTTCGTGCATTTCACTCACCATACCCCAAGTAAGATAATCGGGATTATTGCCAATTTCACCAACGGCAAGATAAACATTATATTTAATGTTCTTTTCTTTCATAAACTCAAAAATTTCAGTATAATTTGAAAGCCATCCGTCATCGAATGTGATTAGCACGGATTTGGGCTGAAATGAAATATCTGCACCGGCTTCAAGCTCGTCAAAGGTATATGTTTTATATCCGTTTTCCGCAATATAATTCATATGACTTTTGAAAATGTCAATGTTGGTATGTTGCGCACCACCACCCTCTTCTTTGACAATATCGTGATAGTAAATAACATTTATAAATCGATTTTTTCCTTTAAGCAAAGCACCGGTTATCGGAAGTACATTATTGTACACAAGCCTTTTAATTATATTCATTTTTATAAGTCTCCCCATCATCAAGTTTTAATAAAAACGGAACCATAACAAAAAAAGCAAAGAAAACAGCAAGAGAAGTAATTATGTTTTTCAAGAAGACAAGAAGTATAAACTCTATGGTACAAGTTATAATTGCCGACTTATTTTTACTATAATTACAAGTAAACTTAAGTCTTTTGAAATTGTAATAAATAGTAAGGGCAAAAGGTATAAAACCAATCAGTCCGGCAAGGCCGAGAATATCTATAGCTGTTGAGTGTCCGCCGATACTTGTTGTCGCCTTTAACATCTTGCCAAATATGGGGCTTTCTGCAAAAGCCTGCATAGACTTTGTATAAAGGTCGGTTCTGCCTGAAATCGAGCCTATAGCTACGCCGCCCGAAAGGGTTTGCGACAAATCCTGAAGCTTTTCTGCCCAAGTACCGCTGACTGTTTCTGACAACGCATCCAGAACCATTACATCCAGACCGATTGCTCTTACAAAAAACACCGCGAAAGCAATTACAACAATAATATACATTCTTTTATACGGTTTCAGATTGATAAGTATAAAAAGAACCATACCCAACAATGTTAAAATCAACGCCGTTGCGAACTGTGAAGCTACTATCATATATGCAACCATTGCTGTACAGATTATATAAAACCATTTTGTAGCGCTTCTTGGAGGAGCATTTTTACATTTTTGAAGAAGTATCGGGAAAATAATCGCCATACCGTAAACCATAGCATAGTCAGGTGTACCGAAAAGGATTTCCTCTTCGCCCCAATATTCCATAGTTTCTCTTGCACGGATTGCATCAGGATAAGTACGCACCGCCCTAATGGTAAAGAATGTGTTTGAAAGAATAATCATAGCAAACAAGGCCTTGAAAAGCTTTGTTTCTTTCAATTCACAGAAATCCACAAAGAACATACACGGAATTACCGACACCAATAATCTTATAAAGAAAATTGCGTGGCCATCCATTGTAAAGAAAAGGAATGTGACATTCTGATATATGTGATAAAAGACATTATAAACAACGACCATTATCACGCACCAGATTATGAAGAAAAAATATTCGGGAATAACCTTTCTCATAGTACTGCTTTGATAATTTTTTGTTATTACCAAAAAATTCAACGCAAAAATTCCAAGACAAGACAAAGCAAACATTATGGAATTCATTGGCACCGCAGACCAAATTGCCCACTCCATAGTAAAAGAGATTAGACAAAAGCATATTAATTGTGCAATCTTTATTATATTATTTTTTTGTTTCACGCCGTCTAACCTCCTTTAATAATGATTATAATTAATTTTAATTTTTCAGCGACTCTTTATCTGTTTTTTAACTTTCTACGAACTTTTTTTCGGTTCTATTTTCAGCATAAGCGGTGCTAATACAAAGAAAGAGAAGAAAATCGCATACGAAGTAACAATATTTTTTAAGAATATAAGTATAATGAACTCTACTACACAGGCAATAATTGCAACCTTGTTCTTTTTATAATCACAGGTATATTTCATTCTTTTGAACTGAAAATAAACCATTAACATTAACGGTATAAATCCTACTATTCCCACAAGACCGAGAGTATCAATTGCCGTGGCATGACCACCGATGCTGTCTGTGTACCTTGAAAGCTTGCCAAACAATGGACTTTCTGCAAATGCACCCATAGATTTACCATACAAATCAGTTCTGCCCAATAATGAACCCCTCAAAATTCCGCTTGATAATGATTCAGCCAAATCTTGCAGCTTGACCGACCAAGCGCCCTCAACACTTTCCGACAGTGAAATCAAAAACATGGAATCGATGCCCAGACCATGTATAAATAAAATCAAAATCAACAATATGCTGAACAACAGTATCTTCACATTGCCCTTAACATTGAGAAATACAAAAATCAGTATACCTACAATTGCAATAACTGAAGCCGTCGCAAACTGTGAGGCTAAAATCATATACCCAATCATTGCAGTGCAGATAATGTAGAACCATCGGGACTTGCCCTTTTCGTTTTTACATTTCTGCAGGAAAATCGGTACTAACAATGCCATTCCGTAAATTATTGCATATCCGGGAGTTCCGAAAAGATATTCTTCTTCACCCATATATTCCATTGTCTCTCTTGCACGAATAGCATCAGAATAAACACTTGTTGCTCTGATGGTATATAATGTACTTGTCAAAACAATTAATCCCAACAGCAATTTAAAAAGCTTTGTTTCATGCACTTTATTGAAATCGACAAAAAACATACAAGAAGAAGTCATCAAAAAGACTTTGATGAAGAAAACTGCGTATGCGTCTACATGGTAACCGAGAAAGTTAACTTCGCTGTGTACACTGTAGAAAAATCCGTAAGCAATAACCATAAATGCTGACCAAACAGCAAAACAAGCATAGGTCGGCATAAGCTTGAGCATAAAGGGATACAGACTTCGCTTCTGAAAAATTGCAAAATTCAATATGAAAATTCCAAAGCAGGCAACCGTGTATATAACGGTGTTGTAGGGTATTTCAGCCCACAATGCCCACATAAGCGTAAATGAAATCAGCCCAAAGAAGACTGTCTGTATTAACTTGTAAAAACTTCTTTGGGATATCATAACTAATTGTTCCTTATATTTGTTCTTTTTATTTCGATTTATGCAAATTTGTATATTTCATCATACATCTTGATGTAATCGTTAATATTTTTTTCTCTATCGTGAGCTTTTTCAGTTTTTTGGATACCCTTTACGGAAAAACTCTCTGCAAGAGCGTCGTCATTGAATAATTCTGCAATTCGTGTTGCAAGATAAGGATATTCCTGATAATCATATAAAAATCCGTCTTCCTTATCACTGATAAAATCTGCCATACCGCCTCTGAAAGAAGCTATACAAGGACAACCAAGATACATTGCTTCACGAAGAATGAGTGATGTGCCCTCAATTGCCGAGGGAATAACGGTAACATTTGCTGAGAGCATATTTTCACACATTTGGGCACCTGTTTGCCGTCCTAAAAACTCAACATTCTTCTCAATATCAAGTTTTTTAATCAGTTTTGATATATATTTTGAATAAGCACTGTTTACAACCAGCTTACCGTCTTTGCCCATACCCGGTACTTTAACAAGCACATCGGGGAAATCCTTTTTCAGAATAGATACTGCCATCAACAACTGATGCAAGCCCTTCAATGGTGTCCCGCCGGGATTTGTGAAAATTGTATGGCGTTTCATTTGAGAAATTGACCATTTGGGTGAGTTATACAGCTCATCACGCAGATTATATTCAAGCTTAAACGCTTTAAGCTGGGGATTTATACTTTTGCAAAGTGAAATATCCCAAGTATTTACTCCGTTGATAAACTTTGCCCTTTTGAGCATTTCCTGCTCACATTTTGCATTTTTATTATGCAGAAAATGCATTTCTATTTCACCATTAAGACGAAGATTTTGTCTTAATGTTCTGTTGAATATGTATGTACTGATGGGAAGACCGGCAAAATCAACATCTTTTATACGCGAAATTATACCCTGAATTGAAATTACCGATTTAACATTGGGGCAGGCACGCATAAATGACAGACCGTGAGAATACTCTGTTCCGTGAATGTGAACAATGTCCGGTTTGAATTCTTCATTGATATTCTTCCAGATGCTCTCATATGACTTTGTATAATTCAGCATATTCCTACCTGTTCCGGGAAGCAAATACCATGTAATATTTTCATATTCAAATTTTTTGAACTCTTTTCCGTGAACACAGGCAACTGCCAAATCCACATCTGTGCTTTCTGCAAGTTTTTCAGAGATATCAATCATCCATGTGCCACTACTTCCTGTATGAACGCCCAGATGCTCAGCGGCAGCAGGCAAAAGCATATTGACAATCCATAAAACCTTCATTTTGTTTTCTCCTGATTATAGTACTGATTTTATAACGCTATCAAATGTATTGAATATTTTTTCTTCACTGTGGTTTTCTATGCCTGCTTTACGAGATTTTTCAGCATATTGTGCCAATAATTCTGGATTGCTTGCAAGCATTTCAAGTTTTTCTTTGATTTCTTTATCGTCTGTGGCAATTATCGCCGCGTCATTCTTAATAAAATACTGCATTGGTGCGGTGTCACGGCAACCAACTGCAAAAATACATTTACCGCTTGAAAGGTAATCTGTAATCTTTGTTGAGAAAGAAAGCCTTGCAGCTTTAGCATCCTTACCGTCAATATCCTCAACAAAAAGCATCATATCTGAATTTCGCTGTATTTTGAGTACTTCTGCCTGTGGTACAGGGTCGTGAAGTTGACAATAATCACAATTCAATGCATTTTGCATTTCATTACTTAAAACTGTTTTTGTATAAATATCAAATTTGATTTTTATACCATTACGATTTATCGCCTCGGCAGATTTAACAATTCTTGCAAGAGTTTTATCACGACCAATCGCAAGCTTGCCTGTATAAACCGCCTTGATTGGCATTTCAATTTCACCGTAATGAACTACGGGGTCAACCGATAATGGTTTTGTAAGAACAACACAGTTAATACCAAAGAATTTATCTGCTTCTTCTTTTGTCATATCGGAAATTGCGAAAAATCTGCTTGTTTTCTTTGCAAGGCTTTTTAAGGACTTTCTTTGGAAAAATCTATATATCTTATATCCTATTTTATTTGACTGCTTATATGTGAAATTATCGTCCCATATATACCCAACAGCCTTTGCGCCCGTTCTTTTTATTGCATATTCAACGATATTATTGAGATGAATATAGCCCTCCATTGAATGAAGAATCATATCCGGCTTGAAGCTGTCAAGAAATGCATCAAGCTCGGCAGTTTTCCAGTTACCCAACTTCCAGACCAATTCCCTTGCCAATAAAAGAGAATACCTGCGATTTTTCTGCACTTTCTGGTAACGCTCATTATGGACATTGAGGTCTTCAAAATTGTCTTCTGCAATTTCAGGAATAATCTCTCTGCCTGTTTTCAAGCCTCTGTTTAAAATGCTTTTCAAAACCTTGTTTTCAGAAATGGCAAAGTATCTTGAACATATTTTATTGTCGGGGATTTCGTCGCGGATGCAGATATTGGCTATATTTTCACTGTCGTAGTTTTTGAGCAGGGATGTCCATGTATTTGAACCCACCTTGCTGTTCCAGGACGCAACAGTTATAACCAATATACGCGGTTGTTTTTCAATCATATTCTCACTTACTTTAAAAAATCTATATAATCTTTTTTCTGATTTTCAAGCATTATCGGGCGGTCATAAAGCTTCTTTGTTCGCTCATATGCACCGTTGCCAAGTTCTTTTACTCTGTCTGCATTGTTCAATAAAAGTGTCATTTCATTTTGAAGGTCTGCGAGGTTCTTTGGTTCAACAAGAACACAGGATTCGCCGTCAACCATAACCTCGGATGCACCGGGGATTTTCGTGGTTATTACAGGCACAGCCAAAGCACCTGCCTCCTGAATTACCATACCAAAGCCCTCACGATATGTTGGGTGAACAAGCACATCCATTGCGGAATAATACTTTTTCATATCTGCATTATCCACTTTACCTGTCAACACAACACTATTTGAATTGTTTGCCCAATCAATAAGGTTTTTGGGTACTCTGCAATCATCTTCGACAGAACCAACAATCAGTAATTTTACATTCTTGTTTGATTCTGATATATTTCTAAATGCAGTCAAAAGCTCAGTACAGCCCTTTTCCGCTGAAATTCTGCCTGCAAAACCGAAAACAAAATCATTTTCGTCTATATTATATTTTTCTCGGATAGTCTTTTTCCATTCTGCCTTTTGTTCAATATCATAAGCTGACATATCAACACCGATTGTTCCGCCGTTACCCACAACCTTTGCCTTATTTGCACTGTATAGTCCATCCTTGACAGCAAACTGCATATTCATATAACTTACTGAACGAATATCAGTTGAAAGCATACAAACAATTTTCTCAATAAACTTAAAAATTTTTCTTGCCCCACCAGAGAATCCTATATAACGTATTCCCCACTGTGCATAGAGTCTTTTGGGAACTCGTGCAAGGAATGATGCGATACTTGCATAACAAGCGGCATTGGGAGTTGAATATTGTACTAAATCAAATTTTTCTTGCTTAAAAACTTTATAAAACTTTAAAACAGATGCAAAGCCTGAAAAATCAATTCCTCTTGACATGGATACAGGTATATAGTGAATATATTCAGGCAATGACGAAGCAAACTCTTCATCATTATCACAGATGAGAGTTACATCATATCCACATTTTTCATGTAAATATTTAGCCGTTTCAACCACAAAACTTTTAAGTGTTATTGAAATGGTAGTTATAAAACAAATTTTTTTCATTTATAAACTCCGTTACTTAATCTTTTTTGCAGGAACACCAACATAAGTTCCCTCTTCTGTTATATCCTTTACAACAACTGTACCTGCACCAATCATAAGATTTGAGCCGACAGATACATTGTTACTTATTGTCGAACCTATACCAATCCAAGTGCATTTACCAACAGTAACCGTCCCTGCAAGACGAGCACCACAGGCAATATGAACATAATCACCTATAATGTCATCATGGTCAACAGATGCACAAGTATTTACAATTACACCTTTGCCAACAACTGCACTATTATTTATAACAGCATTGGGCATAATACAAGTACCCTCACCTATTACCGCTGACGGTGAAATTACCGCTGACGGATGAATTGCCGTATACCACTTTGCGTTGGGCAAACTTTTCATAATCCTTTCACGGATTTTACAGTTACCCACAGCAACGAAAAGCTCTGTTTCGCCGTCACAGTATTTTTCTGCATCTGCACTTGTTCCGATAACCTTCACCTTATTATTTATGGCATTATCATCAAGAAACCCGATTACAGTATCTCCGCAGGCTTCGGCTATATCAGCAACTACTCTGCCGTGACCGCCTGCACCGATAATTACTATTTTTTTATTCAATATTTCAACCTCTTTTCTCATTGTGAGAAAATTCTGTAACCGCTGATAAAATCGTTGTACAATTATCAGCGAGATAGTTTTTTCGTTAGAGCCGTCGAAAAACGCAGGCAATAATTTGTGTATTGGCGAGTATTTTTGGCGAGCTATGACGGAAAAGCAGCCGTTAAGAATTGTGCATAAGATTGCAATCAGTGGTTACCCATAAACTCTTCCATAGTGGCACTCGTTTCACTGCTGATGCCCTCACGCTTTAAAACTGACATAATTGTCATAAAGAAAATCTTTACATCGAGGGCAAAAGACATTTTTTCAACATATTCAACATCAAGGCTGAATTTTTCTTGCCATGAAACAGTATTTCTGCCGTTCACCTGTGCCCAACCTGAAAGTCCGGGACGAACAAGGTGACGCTTTCTCTGTTCTTCTGAATATCTGGGAATGTACCGTACAAGCAAAGGGCGAGGACCTATAAAGCTCATATCACCCTTTAATATGTTGATAAATTCAGGTAATTCGTCAATACTTGTACTGCGTAAAAACTGACCGAATTTTGTAAGGCGGATTTCATCAGGCAAAAGTTCTCCGTTTTCATCCCTTTCATCAGTCATAGTTCTGAATTTGCAAAGAGTGAAAATCTTTTCTTCACCTGTTTTTTTATCAATCATACCCGGTCTTTCCTGCTTGAAAAGTACAGGACTACCCAATTTTGTTCTTACAAGAATTGCTACTACAAGTAAAACCGGCGATAAAACTACAATTGCTCCAAATGCAGCACAAAAATCCAATGCTCTTTTTATGTACTTATACATTTATAATCAACCCTCAAAACAACCTTTAATAATTTCGATTACTCTGTTCTGCTGTTCTTCCGTCATTTTGATGTCCGACGGTAAGCAAAGTCCGCGATTGAAAATATCCATACCGATGTCGGCGCAACCGCCCTCGATATAGGCATTTGTTCTTGCTCTGCCGCTACCCTCTCGGGTTACAAAGCCATTCATTCTGTAAATGGGCTGCATATGCATGGGCTTCCAGATAGGTCTGCCCTCAATATTCTTTTCTGCAAGCTTTTCGAGAATTTCTGTGGGGCAGGTTTTTCCGCTTTCCTTAACATAAAGTGCCTCTGTTTCACTGCGAACCTGCTTACACATTGCATCTTCATCAATAAGCATACAAGAAAGCCAGAAGTTAGGCTCCATAGTGTTTTCGTCGTACGGGTTCATTGATACCGGCAAATCCTTGAATGCTTCTTTATATCTGTCATAAATTACCTTTTTGCGTTCGATATGCTCTTCAAGATACCCCATCTGACCGCGCACAACGCCCGCAATAACATTGCTCATACGGTAGTTATAGCCAAGCTCCTCGTGCTGATACCAAGGTGCATTTTCTCTTGCCTGTGTTGACCATTTGCGAACCTTGTTTGCGGCCTCCAAATCGTCAGTTAAGAACATACCGCCCGAGCTGCCTGTGATAATCTTGTTTCCGTTAAAGCTAATTGCGTTATATGTACCAAATGTACCTGTCTGTTCACCCTTATATGTAGCACCGAAGGATTCAGCAGCATCCTCAATAAGAGTTGCGCCGTGCTCATCACAGATTGCGCGGATTTCGTCCAATTTGCCGGGAGTACCGTAAAGGTTTGCCACTACAACAACCTTAACCTCGGGATAAAGCTCAAATGCTTTACGAAGTGCTGCTGCATCCATATTCCATGTTTCATACTCTGTATCAATGAAAATCGGAACTCCGCCCTCATAAACCACTGGGTTAACAGTTGCATCAAAGGTCATATCGCTACAAAAAACCTTATTGCCGGGCTTAACACCTGCAAGCTTTACACACATATGAAGTGCCGCTGTTCCGCAAGAAAGTGCAACGGCATATTTACAGCCGACCTTTTCTGCCACAAGACGTTCAACCTCATTTATATTGGCACCTACCGTTGACATCCAGTTTGTTTCATATGCTTCGGTAACATATTTAAGCTCTTCGCCATGCATTGTGGGGGTCGCAAGCCAGATTTTTTCGTTTTTCATTCTATTTGCTTCTTTCTTTTTTCTGATTTGTGTAACGATTTCGCCGATTTTTTCTTCAACTATTCTATGGTTCTGTGCGTATTGTTCTTCAGTATACACTGAAACCTCTTTTTCTTTTTCGCGGATATCACGAACACCCTTAATGAAGATTTCTTCAATTTCTTTTGGATTTTCAACTCTGTTTGCATCACAGAAGCCACGGGAGAGAATTGCCATTTGTGAACCGAGAGCATAATGCTCGGTAATAATATGCTCTGCCGGTAACATTCCGTAGCCTACGCGGGCAATACCGCCAAATCCGAATTTAATTCCTTTTCGACGAAGCTTTTCACAAAGCGGAGGAACTGTTCCGTCAGCAAGAAGCTCGAACATAAAGTCCTTACCGTAAGCCAAGTGCAAATCGTTAAGACCGATGTGCACCTCGTCAATCCCCTCAACCTCTAAAATATCGTCGATATTTTCATAAGCCTCGGCAGTTTCAACAAGGATTATTGTTTTAGCTCTGCCGCCAACAAATCTTATGAAATCTTCAACCTCTTTACGGGTTTTAAAGTAGGGCAACATAATAATATCGGCGCCTGCGTCGATGGTCTGATTGATTTCTTCTTCAGAGCCGTCATACATATGATTGATTCTGACCTGAAGCTGCGCGTCAGTTACAACGGGGCGAAGTCTTTTTATATCTTCAATTGTGTGGTGTGACTGAACCGTATCCATTCCGCCTTGGCGAAGTTCCTTGTCGATATATTCCATATCAACCCAAACACGGTCCACGCCCGCCTTTTGTGCAATCACCGCAACCTCGGGATTATTGGTTATATACATTAAAGTCAGTGGCATAAAACTACCCTCTTTTATATTCATTTACACCGTCAGCACGCAATATGGCATAATAATTCATTTTGAGTATGCTCTATGGTATTATACTATTATTGTATATAAAAGTCAATCAAAATCCACACTAAAACCCTCTTATGTTGAATAAAAAAATGCACAAAAATTTTATCAATATTTATAACAAATTTTGTATGCACAAGAATATGTTTCCATTGACTTTATGGGAACAATTATTATATAATAGTGTGTAAAAATTAGTTTGCGGTAATTTGGATTTTTCAAGGATTATCGGGAATATTAGTTTTTCAAAGCTTGTAAATCTTTCCCTCACGGGTAAATATCCTGCGAGGAGTTTTAAATCTATTTTATATTGGAGAGATTAGTATGGAAAGAAAAGTCGGTACTGTTTCAAGAGGTATTCGCTGTCCTATTATTCGTCAGGGCGACAATCTCTGTGACATTGCAGTAAAAAGCGTGCTTGAAGCTGCAGAAAGCGAAGGTTTTGAGCTTCGCGACAGAGATGTTATTTCTCTTACAGAATCAATCGTTGCACGTGCACAGGGTAACTATGCATCAGTTGATGACATTGCTGCTGATGTTAAGGCAAAGCTCGGCGGTGAAACAATCGGTGTTATTTTCCCGATTTTATCACGCAACCGTTTCGCAATCTGCCTTCGCGGTATTGCAAAGGGCGCTAAAAAGGTAGTTCTTATGCTCAGCTATCCCAGTGACGAGGTTGGTAACTCACTTGTTTCATTGGACAAGATTGACGAGGCAGGCGTTAACCCCTATTCAGATGTTCTTTCACTTGAAAAATACAGAGAGCTTTTCGGCGAGAACAAGCACGAATTCACAGGCGTTGATTATGTTGATTACTATGCAGGCATCATCAAAGAAGAGGGTGCAGATGTTGAAATTGTTTTCGCAAATCAGCCCAAGACAATTCTTGATTATACTGACTGCGTTCTTACCTGTGACATTCACACAAGACAGAGAACCAAGAGAATTCTCAAAGCTGCAGGCGCAAAGGTTGTTTGCGGTCTTGACGATATTCTCACATCTTCTGTAAACGGCAGTGGCTGTAACGAAAAATACGGTCTTCTCGGTTCAAATAAATCAACTGAAGATACAGTTAAGCTTTTCCCCAGAGACTGTCAGAGTCTTGTTGAGGATATTCAGGCTGAAATCCTCAAAAAGACAGGCAAGCATGTTGAAGTTATGGTTTACGGCGACGGCGCATTCAAAGACCCACAGGGTAAAATCTGGGAGCTTGCTGACCCCGTTGTATCCCCTGCTCATACTGCAGGCCTTATAGGTACTCCCAACGAGTTAAAGCTTAAATATCTTGCTGACAACGATTTCAAGGGACTTTCAGGTGCAGAGCTCAAAGAGGCAATTTCAAAGAGCATCAAGGCAAAGGAAGGCAGTCTTGTGGGCAATATGGCTTCACAGGGCACTACTCCCCGTCAGCTTACAGACCTTATCGGTTCACTTTGCGACCTGACCAGCGGTTCAGGTGACAAGGGCACACCCATCATTCTCGTTCAGGGATATTTCGACAATTACACAGACTGATAAAAAACGGCGAAAAGGCTTTTACCTTTTCGCCACTTCATTAAAGGAGGAATTTTATATGGATTCAAATGTAAGACCCGAATCAATGGAAAGAATTACCACCAAAGCATTAGCTGACGCTTTTATCGACGAACAGATTAAAGCTGTTCGTGAGCAGGTTGGCGATAAAAAAGTTCTTCTGGCCCTCTCAGGCGGTGTTGACTCATCAGTAGTCGCTGCGTTACTTATCAAGGCCATCGGCAAGCAGTTGGTTTGTGTTCATGTTAATCACGGACTTATGAGAAAGAACGAAAGTGAACAGGTTATTGAAATTTTCGGCAAAGAGCTTGACGCTAACCTTATTTATGTTGATGCTACCGACCGTTTTCTTGACCTTCTTGCAGGCGTTAGTGACCCTGAAAGCAAGAGAAAGATTATCGGTGCAGAATTTATAAATGTATTCGCTGACGAAGCAAGAAAGCTTGAAGATGTTGAATACTTGGCACAGGGCACAATTTACCCCGATATCCTTGAAAGCTTTAAGCAGGCAGAGGGCAAAAAAGCGGTTAAATCTCACCACAATGTTGGCGGACTTCCCGAAGACCTTAACTTCCAGCTTGTTGAGCCTATTAAGCTTCTCTTTAAAGACGAGGTTCGTGTAGTGGGTGAAGCTCTCGGTCTTCCTCACGCTATGGTTTACCGTCAGCCATTCCCCGGCCCCGGACTCGGTGTTCGTTGCCTCGGTGCAATCACACGCGACAGACTTCACGCTCTTCGTGAGGCAGACGCAATTCTTCGCGAAGAATTCGACAAAAACGGCCTTGCGGAAAAGGTTTGGCAGTATTTCATTGCTGTGCCCGACATCAA
>CAZTLU010000034.1:0-16164 GCA_964614605.1 uncultured Eubacteriales bacterium | reverse complement strand
GCACCAGGCCCCAAGCACCTTGAAAAAACTATCACAAGAGCAAAGTTCAACGAAATGACCGCAGACCTTGTTGAAGCAACAATGGGTCCCGTTCGTCAGGCACTTTCAGACTCAGGTCTTCAGCCCTCACAGCTTAACAAAATCCTTATGGTTGGCGGTTCTTCAAGAATTCCCGCAGTTCAGGAAGCAGTTAAGAAGTTCACAGGTAAAGAGCCATTCAAGGGCATCAACCCCGACGAGTGCGTAGCAGTAGGTGCCGCAATTCAGGGCGGTGTTCTCGGCGGTGAGGTTGAAGGACTTCTTCTTCTCGATGTTACACCTCTTTCACTCGGTATCGAAACAATGGGTGGCGTAAATACAAGAATTATTGAAAGAAATACAACAATCCCCGTAAAGAAGAGCCAGATTTTCTCAACTGCAGCTGACAATCAGACATCAGTTGAAGTTCATGTTCTTCAGGGTGAAAGAGAATTCGCAAGAGATAACAAAACTCTCGGTATCTTCCACCTTGACGGTATTCTTCCCGCACGCCGCGGTACTCCTCAAATCGAAGTTACCTTCAATATCGATGCTAACGGTATCGTAAATGTTTCTGCAAAAGACCTTGGCACAAACAAAGAGCAGTCAATTTCAATCACATCTTCAACAAATATGTCAAAAGAAGATATTGAAAAGGCAGTTCAGGAAGCTGAAAAGTTCGCAGAAGAAGATAAGAAGCGCAAGGACGCAGTTGATACAAGAAATGCCGCAGACCAGATGGTTTATCAGTGCGAAAAGATTTTAGCTGACGACGGCGACAAGTTCTCTGAAAGCGACAAGGCAGAGCTTCAGACAAAGATTGATGCTCTCAAAGAAGCTCTCAAGGGCGAGGATATCGACGCTATCAAAGCAAAGCAGGAAGAGCTCACACAGCAGTTCTACAAGATTTCAGAGGAGCTTTATAAGCAGGCACAGGCAAATGCACAGGCACAAGGCGGTGCACAGGGCGGTTATGACCCCAATGCAGGTGCAGCTCCTAACAACGACGGCTATTATGATGCCGATTTCAAAGACGTTGAATAATTAAACCGTGAATTTGCGGGCAGGCCATCAAGACCTGTCCGTAAATCCGTATTATTTGGAGATACTTATGGCAGAAAAAAGAGATTATTATGAGGTGCTCGGTGTTGATAAATCTGCGTCAGATGACGAGATTAAAAAGGCTTACCGAAAAGCCGCAAAAAAATATCACCCCGACTTAAATCCCAATAATAAAGAAGCAGAAGAAAAGTTCAAAGAGGCAAACGAAGCCTACGAAGTTCTTTCTGACAGTGAGAAAAAAGCCCGTTATGACCAGTTCGGCCACGCAGGTGTTGACCCCAACTACGGCGCAGGCGGCGGAGCATACGGCGGTGGCTTCGGCGGAATGGATTTCGACTTGGGCGACATTTTCGGCTCAATCTTCGGCAACGGCTTCGGCGGTGGATTTGGTGGCGGTCGTGCCAACCCCAATGCACCGCAACGCGGCAGTGATACGCAGGCAAGCGTTACCATTTCATTTGAAGAAGCCGCAAAGGGCTGTAAGCGTACTGTTGACACAATGCGAATTGAAACCTGTGACGAGTGCCACGGCAATGGTTGCCAAAGCGGTCATTCACCCAAGACCTGTCCCGAATGTAACGGTCGCGGTCAGGTGACAGTTCAGCAGAGAACACCTTTCGGTGTAATTCAATCTTCAAAGCCTTGTTCGCGTTGTAACGGCAGGGGTACAATCATTGAAAATCCCTGTAAAAAATGTAACGGTGCGGGCAGAGTTCGCAAGAGTGCAAAGCTTGATATCAATATTCCCGCAGGTATTGATGACCGCCAGGTGCTTACAGTTCGCGGTCAAGGTAATAAGGGCGCTAACGGCGGACCCGCAGGTGACCTTAATATCGTTGTCAATGTAAGACCTCACCCGATTTTTGAGCGTGACGGCTACAATGTATGGTGCGATGTTCACCTCACCTTTATGCAGGTGGCTTTGGGTTGTACAATTCAGGTGCCCACTCTTGACGGTAAGGTTGAATATCCCGTACCCGCAGGCACACAGCCGGGCGATGTGTTTAAGCTTCGCGGCCGCGGTATTCAGAACCGTAGCGGTATGGGTAAGGGCGACCAGCTGGTGCGTATTATCGTTGATGTTCCCAAGAAATTGACCGATAAACAAGAAGAGCTTCTGCGTCAACTTGCCTTTGAATTCGGTGCCGCCGATAACCTTGACGACAGTAAAAAAGGCTTCTTCGGCAAAAAGAAAAAATAATAGACTTGCTTCTTGGCTCCCCTGAAAGGGGAGCTGTCGCGAAGCGACTGAGGGGTTACTCCTTCTCCGCCTCGTTGAAAAAAGACGTTTTTATTCCCGCAACCTAAAGTTGCGGGATTTTTTTTGTTTGCAACCCAAAATATATGGTAATTTCAAAATAAAAAACCAATAATATATTCATAAAAACAAAAAGGTTGGTTTTTTATGAGCCGTTTAGATAAAATTGATTTGGTAAATTATTCAAGAGGTGAGGAGTGGCTTAATTCCATTTCCCATATGGTCGGCGGCGGGTTTGCCATAATCGCCACAATACTCTGTGTCGCTCGTTCAATTGTACTTTCGCGTTGGGACTACTTAATTTTAAGTATTGTCTATGGTGTTACAATGATAGCAGTTTATTCCTGCTCGGCGGTTTATCACGCACTTCGCCCCAATAAAGGCAAAAGGGCAATGAGAATTGTCGACCACGCAATGATTTACCCCATGATTGCAGGCACAATTACCCCGTTTGCCGTTGTGGTTGTAGTCCCTCTCAATGCCTTTCTCGGTTGGGGACTTTTTATCGCAATCTGGCTCACCGTTGCGGTGGGAATGTCAATCACCTTTGCACTTTTCAATAAAACAAAGGTGCTTCAAATGGTGTTATATCTCGCACTTGGCTGGTCGGTGCTTGTAACCTTTGTGGTATTGTGGAAAAACTTCGACCACAACGCAATTTTTCTTATGCTCGCAGGCGGAATAGCCTATACTCTCGGCGCTATAATCTATGGCATCGGCGCAAAGAAAAAATACTTCCACGCAATCTTCCACTTCTTCGTAATACTCGGCTCCGTCTGCCACTTTTTCGGACTATATCTATATGTATTTGTATAAAAATAAAGCCTCCCTTGTCAAAGGACGGGAAGGGATTCATTCGTAGGGGTCGGCGTTCTCGACGACCCGTAAAAATGTAAGGGACGATGCCCACTCCCCGTTTCAAGTAATATGAAAATTGAAAAGATGCAGAAGCTATGTAGGGGCAGTTCACGAACTGCCCGTCAAGGTTTAATATATTGTTGTTTTGGACGCTGGCTCGCCTGCCGACTCGGTCGGTGCTTCTGCTTCGCAGAGGTGTCCGCCGGACACCCGCACCGTGAAGCGTCCCTACTGATGTACCATCTCAATATTGACAAAGCAAATATATAATGCTAAACTGAAAATGAATAAAATTGGGGTGATAATTATGATTGATACAACACCATTAAAAAATCTTATTAAACCGCAGATTGAAAAAATCAATGATTTAGAAAAACAAGCACAGCAATTAAGAGAAGAAAGTGCAGTTTTTTATAATCAAGCCAAAGAAAAAGAGGCAATCATAAATAAAAAAATCTTTAAAAAGAAGCAACAATTGGAAGAAATCCGTCTTTTGTATAAAAAACAAGAAGATTTGTATAACGAATCCTTTGAGTTGGACAGAGAACGCTCTGCTCTTCAAGAAAAATATATTTATCCGATTCAAAAATTGATTAAAGAGTTAGATTGGGATAATTATATGTCTTTAAGAGATGGTTTTTCTCGTTATGAAAGAACCGAGGAAGAATATATAAAAAATATTGGTAGTCAGCAGGAATACCTTTCGTCAACAACTTGTCCCGATATAGAACGACCATATAGAATCGCTTATGATGCATACAATAAACTGCCGTGCCCGGAAGTGAAGACAATTTTAGACGAACTGGAGGACATTTTTTCGTCAAAATATCCTCTTAAATGGGAAAAGGTTTATTCAGAACTGTTTGAGGTACGCATTAAAAATACACCCAAGCCTAAAACAGATGATTATGATTTAAATCCTAATCTGTTTATTGAAACACCGCCGGTAAATACTTATATGACTGATATCCGCACAGGTAAATGGATATATTATCAGGATGGTAAGTATACGGATGAAAACGGAAACACAGTTCCGTTGACTTATGCAGATTAAAAAGGAGCTGTAAAAAACAACTCCTTAATTTTAAAAGGGATGTATCAGAGTGCAGCCGTTTTTGCGGTCTACACTTTTTACATCCCTTTTCTTTTATAAATTCTTATCCAAATTTGTCTTTTTAATTACCTTATATAACGGTATTCCAAGCCCATAGCACATTACAAGCTGACCTAAAGCTATTTGTCCCGCAGTAATTAGAAATGCCTGCATTTTAAATCCCTCGGGCATAAATAAAGTGATTTCAAGCCCGATGATTATTGCATTTGTAATCACGGGGAATATTGCCGAAAGCAACGGCAAATCCTTGAATTTTACCTTGCGTGTCCAATATGAGAGCACCGCTGCAATAAATGTAGCCAAAGTTCCGCATATAATGTCCACCAAGCCATAAGGACTTGTAATGTTACCTAAAAAGCAACCGATTGTAAGCCCGGGTATAGCCGCAGGGGAGAGCGCCGCAAGAATTGTAAGCGCCTCTGAAAATCTGAACTGAATTCCGCCGTAAGCTAAATTCAGCAGACCTGCCGCATAAGTAAGTCCTGCATACAGTGCCGCAATAACTGCGGCTTTCACGATGAAACCTGTCTTTTTGTTATTCATTTTTTATCACTCCATAGTTTTGATTTTAGAGATTCCTCTCTATGTCAGGATGGTTTCGAACTGACATTTATAATATAACAAAGCGATTTTAATCTTCTTGCTTTGTCATTTCCTTAAGTCTTTTTAATGTATCCGTCCAAAGAACCTTTGGAGCGGATTTTACATTTTTGTTGATGCTTGAGAAAAAATTGCCCAAGCCCTTAAGCACAAGAGTTCTCGTTTCGGGGTCCAAATCCTTAAGATTTTCATAAATCAGTGGTGCATTACTTTTAAGATTATCTGCCCAATCAACAAAGCTTGTAGTATTTTCAGCATTTGCTGCCTGAATCATCTTGAATAAAGCCTCAACAAACTTTTCTCTTTGCTCTGGTTCAGAGCCGTAAACCCAATCATTAAAGGTATCGTCAAAGAATTTCGAACGCATATAGAGCTTTTCGCCATTTACAAAATCATCATTCTCAACCTGCCACATAAACGGGTCGTGCTGTAAAATTCCCGAGCCCTCGCTTTTGATTATACGGTAATTCTCACGGTTGTTAAGAAGTAAGCCTACCATTGATTCTTCGGGTATGAATTTTGCAATTTTTTCTTCTGTTTTAAGATGCTTTTCAGATTCTATAAATTCCTTTGTGAAGCCCGGACTGTCAAAGCTCTGAATTTCAATGATTTTCTTCTTCGCCTTGTCAGAACACATCGTTCCTGCATAAATTGCAAGATTTCCGCCCTTCGAGTGTCCCACAAGGGTAATATTCCCTTTAATTTTCTTTGCAACACCCTCAACATAGGGTACAGAAAGCTTTTGCGCCGCCACGGGTGAGGTGAAAAGCATATTAAAATTCTCTTTCCAGCCCGTAATGGTGGAGTCAGTACCTCTGAATGCTATGCACGCGTCACCGTTAGGAAAGATAAAGGTTATGGCACAGAACTGTGTGTCCTTTTCCGTGTCAAAAATATCCTCATAATAATTCACGCGGATTTTTCCGTAACGGTTGCTGTAAGCTACTGCGTTGAGAAGCTTTTTATTTCTCTCTGCAGTGCGTTCAAGAGGAAATATCTCATCATAATTTTCGTTTTCTGCTATTTCAGAAAGATAAATGCCCTTGCCCTTATTTTTCAAATCGGGAACTAAATTATCAAAGCTTAAATATGAAAGCTGTGAAAAAATAAGTCCGTCAATTTTAGAAAAGGGGAGCTTTTCAAAATCCTTATGAGCATTCAAAATCGCGTAATCAATAATATCGTATGCCATAAAAACTCATTCCTTAAGCATTCTTTAGAATACAGAAAGTTGAAACAGGTTTTTCCGTTTCAACTTTTCTGTTTATATAATATGATTTTTAATACTTAATTATTTACCTTAAGTGTTGCGATGTCGGTAAGACTCATTTTTCCGTCGGGAACAATGAATGTGCTTCTCATAACAGAGAGTGCCGCATCCAAAGATGTAAGACATGAGTTACCTGATTCAACTGCAAGTCTGCGAAGCTTAAAGCCCTCGCGGTCTGCAAGTCTGCCGTGTGTGGGTGTGTTGATGATGAGTGAAACCTCACCGTTCTGCAACATATCCATAATGCTTGGTGACTTACCGCTCAATGAGCTTACTTCGTTGCACTTGATGCCTGCCTCGCGAAGTGTCTCGCAAGTACCCGGTGTTGCATAGAATTCAAATTCTGAATCCTTGAATTCCTGAAGCATCTCGGCTACCTCTGCCTTATCCTTATCGCGAACTGTAATCACGATTTTTGCGTTTTTGGGCATTGAAATTCCGCCGCCCTCAAATGCCTTGAGAAGTGCCTCGTTGTAGTCTGTTGAAATACCGAGAACCTCGCCTGTGGATTTCATTTCCGGACCGAGTGAGGTGTCAGCACCTGTAATTTTCTCGAATGAGAATACGGGAAGCTTAATTGCAAAGTAACCGCTGTTCTTGTAAAGTCCTGTGCCATAGCCCATATCAGCAATTTTTTCGCCGAGCATAGCGCGTGTTGCAAGACTGATTGCAGGGATACCGGTTACCTTACTGATGTAAGGAACTGTTCTTGAAGAACGGGGGTTAACTTCGATAATATAAACTGTTTCGTCAAGCACGATAAACTGAATGTTCATCATACCAACAACGCGAAGTGCCTTTGCAAGTCTTTCAGAATAGTCAACTATTGTGTCCTGAACCTGCTTTGAAAGTGAAACTGCGGGATAAACTGAAATTGAGTCGCCCGAGTGAATACCGGCACGGTCAATATGCTCCATAATACCGGGGATAAGAATGTCTGTGCCGTCGCAGATTGCGTCAACCTCAACCTCTTTACCCATAAGGTATTTGTCAACAAGAACGGGGTGCTCTGAAATATCAATGGTCTCTGTAATACGACCCATAAATTCTTCAATATCCTCGTCGTTTGCGGCAATCTGCATACCCTGACCGCCAAGAACATAGCTTGGACGAACAAGCACGGGGTAGCCGAGCTCATTTGCAACCTTAAGAGCTTCTTCAATTGTAAATACTGTTTCGCCCTTGGGTCTTGCAATACCGCACTGCTCAAGAATTTCGTCAAAACGCTCTCTGTCTTCTGCGGCGTCAACGCTGTCAGCGTCAGTACCCAAAATCGGCACGCCCAAATCATTAAGTGTCTTTGTAAGCTTGATTGCAGTCTGACCGCCGAACTGAACAATAGCGCCGTCGGGCTTTTCAAGCTCAACAATGCTTGTAACATATTCGGGGGTGAGGGGTTCAAAGTAAAGCTTGTCCGAAACGTCAAAGTCGGTTGAAACTGTTTCGGGGTTGTTGTTTACGATAATTGCCTCACAGCCCTGATTTTTAAGTGCCCATACAGAGTGAACTGAACAGTAGTCGAATTCAACACCCTGACCGATTCTGATAGGACCTGAACCCAATACCATAATCTTTTTCTTGTCAGTTGCGGGGTTAACCTCGTTTGCGATGCCGTAATCTGAATAGTAGTAAGGTGTCTGTGCGGCAAATTCTGCGGCGCAGGTGTCAACAAGTGAGAATGAAGGCTCAATCTTGTAAAGCTCTCTCATCTTCTTGATTGCGGCACCTGTTGTACCGATGTTCTTTGCAATTACGTTATCAGTAAAGCCCATTTTCTTTGCGGTGAAAAGAGTTTCCTTGTCGCAAATACCTGTCTTGAGCTTCTTTTCCATTTCAACAATCTTTTTGATTTTGTGGAGGAACCACATATCAATCTTTGTGATGTCGTGAATGTCTTCAGTTGTGATTCCCTTATACATTGCAACTGCAATTGCATAAACGCGCATATTGTCAACATTGTAAAGCTGCTGACGAACTTCATCTGTGCTCATTTCCATAAGTGAGTCAAGAAGAAGTGATTCCTTGCCCTCTTCAAGTGAGTGAAGTGACTTGTGAAGTGCTGCCTCAAAGGTGCGTGCTATTGACATAACCTCGCCGGTAGCCTTCATCTGTGTGCCGAGAGTTCTCTTTGCAGTAACAAACTTGTCAAAGGGCCACTTGGGGAACTTGCATACGATATAGTCAATTGTGGGCTCAAATGATGCGTAAGTCTTGCCTGTAACTGCGTTGGGAATTTCATCAAGACCCAAACCAAGAGCAATCTTTGATGCAACTCGTGCAATGGGGAAGCCCGTCGCCTTAGAGGCAAGTGCTGATGAACGAGAAACTCTGGGGTTAACCTCAATAACCGCATACTTGAATGATGATGGGTGAAGTGCGAACTGAACATTACAACCACCCTGAATGTCAAGTGCGTCGATAATGTTGAGCGCAGCGTTGCGAAGCATTGAGTATTCCTTGTCCATAAGTGTCTGCGCAGGGGCTACAACTATTGAGTCACCTGTGTGAATACCAACGGGGTCCATATTTTCCATTGAGCAAATTGTAATGCAGTTGCCCTTTGAGTCACGCATTGTTTCAAACTCAATTTCTTTCCAGCCTGAAATACATTTCTCAATAAGAACCTGATTAACACGCGAAAGGCGAATACCGTTTGATGCGATTTCGCGAAGCTGTTCTTCGTCATCTGCAATACCGCCGCCTGTACCGCCCAATGTGTAAGCAGGGCGAACAATTACGGGATAACCGATTTTGTCAGAGAATTCAACTGCGTCCTCAACTGTTTCAACAACCAATGATTCAATGCAGGGCTCGCCAATAGCTTCCATTGTGTCTTTGAAAGCCTGTCTGTCTTCAGCCTTTTTGATTGATTCTGCGTTGATACCGATAAGACGAACATTATTCTTTTCGAGAATTCCCAATTCGTTAAGCTCCATAGCCAAGTTAAGACCTGTCTGTCCGCCGAGTGAGGGGAGAAGTGAATCGGGCTTTTCTTTTTCAATAATCTTTGTGATTGTAGGAATTGTGAGGGGCTCAATATAAACCTTGTCAGCAATGTCGCCGTCAGTCATAATTGTAGCAGGGTTTGAGTTAACAAGAACAACCTCGCAACCCTCTTCCTTAAGCGAACGGCAAGCCTGTGTGCCTGCGTAGTCAAATTCAGCAGCCTGACCGATGATGATAGGGCCCGAGCCGATAACCATTACTTTTTTAATGCTTTTATCCAACATCTTATTTACCCTCCTTTACCATCTTTAAGAAGTCGCTGAACATAAACGATGTGTTAGGACCACGATTTGTGTCAGGTGAGAACTGAACCGAAATAATGGGCTTGTCCGTGTATTTAAGACCCTCAATAGTCTTGTCGTTAACATTAACGCACATAACCTCTGCATTTGCAGGAGCCTCACTTACTGTGTAGCCGTGGTTGTGTGATGTGATAAATGTCTTGTCAAATTCAACGAATTTTACGGGATAGTTTGCACCGCGGTGACCGTAAGCCATCTTTTCAAGCTTACCGCCATGGCTGAGAGCTACAAGCTGGTGACCCAAACCGATTGCAAAGATGGGAAGACCTGACTGGCAAAGCTTTTTGATTTCGTCAAGATTTGAATAAATCTCTTCACGCTCTGCACCGTTTGAAATTACAATAGCCTCAAATCCGCCTGCAAGAATTTCGTCAGCAGTTGTTGCTGCGGGGAAGCGTGTTACTGCAAAGCCGTTGTTTGCAAAAGCATTTACCATGCTGTTTCTTGAACCAAGGTCAAGGTATGCAAGCTTTACACCCTCGTTACTAACTTTCTTTGTATCGTCCTGCTGGAATGCATAGTCACATTCATAAGCCTTAATTTTCTCAAGAAGAGCATCTTTATCAGATATATCTTCTGTAACAATACCCTTCATAGTTCCTTTTTCACGGATGTGCATAACGATTTCACGGGTATCAAGTCCCTTAATGCAGGGGATACCGTATTTTGTAAGAAATCCGTTGATTGTCATTTCACTTCTGAAGTTTGAGGGCTTGCCGCAAAGCTCATGAACAAAAAGAGCAGCGGGGAAAAGTTTTTTGTTTTCCATATCCTCTTGGCATACACCGTAGTTACCGATAAGGGGATAAGTCATTACAACGCCAAGACCTTTATTTGAGGGGTCAGAGAGCATCTCAACATATCCGGTCATTGATGTGTTGAATACAACTTCACATACAGTTTCTTTGAATTTTCCGGCGGCAATACCTGTAAAAACAGTACCGTCTTCAAGCATTAAATAAGCTTTCAAAATTCACACCAGCCTTTCATTTATTTCAACTATTTATTATACTATATTATTTTATACAGTTCAATAAAAACAATGTAAAAAGTTGCAAAAAAATAGCGGCGGAAAATCCGTCGCTTAAAAAACAAAATATAAATGAGAAGAAAAAACAATAATACCAACAGAACCCGAATGCATATTCGCTTTTGTCTGCTGACATTTAAACAATGTTCTCACTCCTTATTTTTACTTTCAAAATTTTATCATAAAAGATAATCTTCGTCAATAAAAATATCTCAAAAAAATCACTTTTGTTAAAATGGATAAAAAGACGAAAGAATAAAATCATATAATTAAATATTTTTACAATGGAAACAACCAATAAAAAACCTTGAACCCGTTAAAGATTCAAGGTTTTTGGTATATTATTTGGAAAGCATTGCTTTGTCGCTTGAGAATTTACTTCCGCTTCCTTGTTCAAAGAGTTCAAGAAGCTGGTCACGGGTGAGCTGTTTCTTTTCTTCGCCCGAAACATCAACAACGATTTTGCCCTCGTGCATCATAATAAGACGATTACCGTATTCAATAGCATCGTACATATTGTGAGTAATCATAAGAGTTGTAAGGTTGTTTTCTTTAACAAGCTTGTCGGTGATTTCAAGCACCTTTGCCGCAGTTTTGGGGTCAAGTGCCGCTGTGTGCTCGTCAAGAAGCAAAAGCTTTGGTCTGCGAAGTGTAGCCATAAGAAGAGTTACTGCCTGACGCTGACCGCCCGAAAGAAGTCCTACCTTGGCAGAAAGTCTGTCTTCAAGGCCTAAATCGAGCTGACTTAAAAGCTCTTTATATTCTTCACGGTCCTTGCGTGTGCAACCCCAAATCAGTTTTCTCTTTGTACCGCGTCTTGCGGCGATAGAAAGATTTTCGGCAATCTCCATATCTGGCGAAGTGCCTTTCATGGGGTCCTGGAATACACGGCCTAAAAATTTAGCTCTTTTATGCTCAGGCATATTTGAAACATCAACGCCGTCAATCTCAATTGTACCGTGGTCGGGCTTCCACACACCTGCAATAGCATTTAGCATTGTGGATTTGCCTGCACCGTTACCGCCGATAACTGTTACGAAATCACCGTCATTAAGAGTGAGGTTTAATCCGCTTAACGCCTTTTTAGCGTTTACTGTACCCGGATTAAAGGTCTTATGCAGATTAGTGATTTTAAGCATTATCGTCACCTCCTGCAAAGTCCTCTTCAATAAGTGCAATATCCTTCTTTTTGAAGTATTCGTTCTTGATATACGGCACCGCAAGGAAGATTACAACTATGATTGCTGAAAGCATCTTGAGGAAATCTGTTTTGAGTCCCAAAAGAATAACAAAGTTGTAAATTATGTAATAAACAATACCGCCGCCGATAACGCCGATAAGGCTTACGACAAAATTGGGCTTAATCTTCATTGATACTGAAAGTCCGATAAAGATTGCCGCAAGTCCGATAACGATTGCACCGCGTCCGTCATTGATGTTTGCCGAGCCCTTGTACTGTGCAAGAAGTGCACCTGCAAGTGCTACAATTCCGTTTGAAATCGCAAGACCCAATACCTTATTGAACTTAACATTTACGCCTTGTGCACGGCTCATATCGGGGTTGTCACCCGTCGATTTAAGGGTAAGACCAACCTCTGTGTAGAAGAAGAGCCAGAGTACAACAATAACTGCCACGATGATGATTCCCAACACGATAATAGAGTGAGTATTATCACCCATATTAACCATAAGGTTATCAGTTCTCGGGTTAAGTGCCACAAGTGATTTACCGCCTAAAATTGTAAGGTTCACAGAATACAAAATCAACTGTGTGAGAATACCTGCAAGAATTGAGGGGATTCCCAAAGCAGTATTGAAAATTCCTGTAACCATACCCGTTACAGAGCCTATTAAAAAGGCAATTATAACGCTCAACCACGCGGGGACACCGCTTGTTATCAATACCGCGCAAACGCACGCACCGGTACAAATAGAGCCGTCAACGGTTAAATCAGCAATATCGAGTATTTTATAGGATATATAGACGCCTATTGCCATCAATCCCCATATAAGCCCTTGAGCTACCGCACCGGGCAATGCATTTAAAAAAGCCATGTTTTACCTCTGAAATTTAAATTTATTCTGCAGGAACCTCAATTCCAAGTGTTGCGCAAAGGTCCTTGTTGTATGAAACTGCGGGAGTGAGAGTCATAATCTCAATATCAGCAGGTGTCTTTTTGCCGAGAAGGATTTCTGCAGCCATTTTACCTGTTTCAACGCCGAGCTGATAATAGTCGATTGCAAGGCTTGCATAGCAGATTGCTCCGCCGTAGCTTGTGTAAACGGGAACCTTCTTGTCGTTGCAGATTGTACCAACTACTGAATCGTTTTCAGCAACTGTGTTATCAGAAGGAACATAAATTGCCTTACATTCATTAGCTGCTGATGTTGCAAGTGCCTGAAGCTCTGTGGTTTCTGAGAATGTGTAAGCCTTAACTACAATCTTTTCAGCCTCGAAAAGAGCCTTAACTGCCTCATACTGAATGAGTGAGTTTGACTCGTTTGTGCAATAGATAACGCCAACCTGGTCGCCCTCAACAAGACCGAGAGAGCTAATCATCATCTTTGCCTGCTCATCAAAGGGAACAGCGTCAGATGTACCTGTTACATTTGCAGGAATTTCACCTGAGAATGTGTCGTCATAATCTGTTACAGATGTGCCAAGAACGGGAATGTTGCTTGATACTGTTGCGTTTGCGGCTGCAAGAAGAGCAGGAGTTGCGTTAGCCATAATCAAATCTACGCCGTTTGCTGTAAATGTGTTTACAACTGTTGTGCAAAGGTCTGCATCACCGGGTACCTGTGTATCGAACTCAACTGTTTTGCCTTCAGCCTCAAGTGCCTCTGTAAGAGCGTCAATAAAGCCCTGAGTTGCCTGGTCAAGTGAGTCGTGCTTCACAAGCTGACAGATACCTACTGTGAAATCCGCCTCGTTACCGCCGCAAGATGTAAGTGAAAGGCAGGCGCCCACGCACATTACAAGAGCAAGAACTACTGATAAAATTTTCTTCATTTTTCATAACCTCTTTTTCTCAAAATATATAATAAACGGTTGGTTGGACCGAAAATTATCAGAACAAAAATCCCTGTATCCTTAAATCAGGATACAGGGACAGTTAAAAAACCGTGTTACCACTCTGCTTCGCCCTTTTCTCACAAAAAGAGCCTCATCGGGTGCCACCACACCCTTGCAATATAACGGTTGCCACCGGTAAAGCCTACACAACAAATGCCTTCAGCCCACAGCTCACGAAATGAATTCGCCGAACCCCGCGTTACTGTTTCGCACCTGACAACAGCTCTCTTAAACGCAAAATAACGGTTACTGGTTTTCGCTCAAACGCCTTTGCAAAAACACTATTTATATATGATATGCTATTGTATAGAAAAAAATGAAATTTGTCAAGCGGTTTAAAGGAATTATACGCATATTCACTACCGTTTTGAACGGAACGGAAAAGCTCGAAAATTGACAAAAGCACTCCGAAAGGCTCAATTATAATGTATATAGTATGGCAAACCCTTTTCAAAGGTATTTTTTGTGTAGCAAAAGATGGGGAAAGAAAAAGTTGAATAATACATATTATAATATCAATAAAAATATTTCCCAAATCCCTATTGACAACCATTTGACATTATGATACAATACCGATACCTCGAAAAAGAGGGTTCTTTTTTTGTGCCCATTTTTTCTTGAGGAAGGCTATACACAAGTTATCTGCTGATTTTTCAGATAACACATTAACGGAGGTGCCGAACAATGAGAGTAAAAATCACATTAGCTTGCACAGAGTGCAAACAGCGCAACTACAACACAAAGAAAAACAAGAAGAACAGTCCCGACAGACTCGAGATGAACAAGTACTGCAGATTCTGCAAGAAACACACTCTTCATAGGGAAACAAAGTAATCCGGAGGTTAGTGAAATGTCTGACAAGAAAGAAAAGACCACTGCTGAGGTAAAGAAGGACAAGGCTCCTGCTAAGAAAAAGGAAAATCCCTTTAAAAAGGTAGGTCCCGCAATCAAAAAGTTCTTCAAGGACTTCAAGGGCGAGTGGAAAAAAATCACATGGCCGTCCGGTAAAACAGTGCTTAACAGTTCTATTGTTGTTATTGTTATTGTAGCAATCGTATGTATCGCAATTTTGGGAGTTGACACAGGTCTTTCTAAAATTATTGATGCTCTCGTAGGTCTTGCAAATAAGCAGGATGCTACAACAACAGAAATGATTAGCTTGTTCTTAATGAAATAATCGAAAGGAGATTAAGTTATGGCAGAAATCTCCAAATGGTATGTAGTACATACCTATTCGGGTTATGAGAATAAAGTAGCAACAAACATCGAAAAGATTGTTGAAAACCGTAAAATGCACGACCTCATTCTTGAAGTAAAGGTTCCCACAGAAATCGTTACCGAAATCAAGGATGACCAGAAAAGGGAAGTTGAAAGAAAAATTTTCCCCGGCTATGTAATGGTTAAGGTTGCAGTTTTTGAAGACGAAGACACAGGCGACCTTGAAATGACAGACGATACCTGGTATGTTATCCGCAATACCCGCGGTGTTACAGGCTTCGTTGGCCCCGAGAGTAAACCCGTGCCTCTCACAGACGCAGAGGTTTATGCAATGGGCGTTGAAAAGAAAGTCGTTAAAATCGACTATGAGGTTAATGATATGGTTACAATTATCGACGGTGCATTTGAAGGCATCATCGGTACTGTACGTGAGCTTGACATTGATAACAATTCAGTATGTGTTGTTATTTCAATGCTCGGCCGTGAAACACCCGTTGACCTTGAACTCGACCAGGTTGAAAAGGTCGAAGACTAATTATTTAATTTGGTAATCAGCGTAAAATACGCTTTTTATGACGTCTTTCATCGAGAGGCGTCGTGGGAGGAATGGAAGAGCTATCCGTTCCGCCATACCACGAATTTTGGAGGTGCTAAAAATGGCTCAGAAAGTAGTAGGCTTTATTAAGCTTCAAATCCCCGCCGGAAAAGCAACACCGGCTCCCCCCGTAGGACCAGCCCTTGGTCAGCACGGCGTTAACATTATGGCGTTCACAAAGGAATTCAATGAGCGCACAAAGAACGACATGGGTCTTATTATCCCTGTTGTTATCACGGTTTATGCAGACCGTA
The DNA here is from genome assembly GCA_964614605.1 of uncultured Eubacteriales bacterium. Classification (GTDB taxonomy): domain Bacteria; phylum Bacillota; class Clostridia; order Oscillospirales; family Acutalibacteraceae; genus Fimenecus. The sequence continues at coordinate 503 of CAZTLU010000034.1, read as the reverse complement.
CATTCACATTCGTAACAAAGACTCCTCCCGCAGCAGTTCTTATTAAGAAGGCTTGCGGAATTGATAGCGGTTCAGGTGTTCCCAACAGAACAAAGGTAGCTACTATCACAAAAGAGCAGATTAGAAAAATCGCAGAGCAGAAAATGCCCGACCTTAACGCTGCAACAGTTGAAACTGCAATGAGCATGATTGCAGGTACAGCACGTAGCATGGGCGTTACTGTAGTAGACTGATTCTCCTTGTGGGAGGAAAAATCAGAATCCGATTAACCACTTTTTTGGAGGAATTTTGAATTATGAAACACGGAAAAAAATATGTTGAGAGCTCAAAGCTCATCGACAGAACAAAACTTTATGACACAGCAGAGGCTCTTGACATCACAGTTAAGGGTGCAACTGCAAAATTTGATGAAACAGTAGAACTTCATGTTCGCCTTGGTGTTGACTCACGTCACGCTGACCAGCAGGTTAGAGGCGCTGTTGTTCTTCCCAACGGTACAGGTA
>CAZTLU010000033.1:0-16257 GCA_964614605.1 uncultured Eubacteriales bacterium | reverse complement strand
ACTTTGGCTCCGCTTTTTAAATGCAAAGTGTTAAGTGCAAAATGCAAAACGTAGGGTCTGCGACGCTATTTTATATGCATTTAATTTAGAAGCAGAAACTGTGTAGGGGCAGTTCACGAACTGCCCGTCGTAGTTTGCGGTATCAATTTTTCGGGCGATTCGTGAATCGCCCCTACAAGCTTTCGTTATATTATAAACAAAAAACCGCAGGGCGAAATCCCTGCGGTTAATCTTTATTCTCAAGCTTTTTCACATACTCTTTAAGAGCGATATTGATGAATTGCGAAAGTGAACGGTCGTCTTGTTCTGCCAAATATCTTGCCTTTTCAAGCAAATCATTATCAATAGTAACACTTATACGTTCTTTTAAGGGCCTCATAATATCACCTCAAATTATAGTTTGTTATACTCAATTATAAGCAAAACTATTGTAAAATATTAAAAAAGATTATATAATGACATAAAGTAATACTTAAGAGGGCGAATATTATGTCAAAATTAAGATATGTTTGTAATAAATATCGCGAGGAGCTTTTTGGCCATATAGAGAGAAATCTTTGCCTTGAACATTACAACGCGATTTTTGGGTCAGACCTTAAAGAAGGGGAGTGCGAAATACATAAATCCCATTGCTTCTTTTGTAATGAAGAAAAGATTTGCGTTGTACATCGCGGTAAAATAGAATAGCAGATTGATAGAGCGGGGTGTTATTCACCTCGCCGTTGTTTTTAGAACCGGCCTTTATTGACATTCTGTTTTGGCTTGTAGGCGGAGGAGTATAAATTTGTTTTTTATTAAAATCATTCAGCACTCAGCATTCAGCATTCCGCATTTATTTGACACTGTGTACAAAAATTTTTCTTAAATTTATAATAATTACACATATCCATTTTGGGAAAAATATTGTATAATACCCTTGTATCATTTTGGATTTTATCCGGGAGGAAAAATTATGAATAACAAAACAGAACTGTTTTGCGAGAAAAACGGTAAGCTTCACACATGGCACACCATACTCACAGGCTTCGCTTTTCTCACAACATCAATCGCATGGGCAATTTATGACCCATACATTACAAAAATCCTTAACAGATTGCTTACAGAATCAGAATGGATTACTTCACTCAGCCAAAAGCTGAACGAGGCTTTCCCCGTACTCGCAGAATTTTCAGCAAGTCAAGGTAATGCTGTTACTACAGAAGGCGGCGGAATTACACTTGTTCCTTTGTTTATCGGTGTTATTATGACATTCGATAACATCTTCGGTGTTATCTTCCAGCCCACATTCGGTAAGCTTTCAGACCGTTGCCGTTCAAAGCTTGGCAAACGCCGTCCGTTTATCGTTTACGGTGCACCTGTTTCAGCACTTCTTTTCGCACTTATTCCTTGGGTTGCGTTGAAGTCAACTCTTCCTGCAACAATGATTTGCATTATTCTTTTCGTATTCTCAATGTCATTGTGGCGTGCTCCTGCAGTTGCTCTTATGCCTGCACTTACACCTCCTGAGCTTCGTTCAGAAGGTAACGCTATCATCAACCTTATGGGTGGTGTAGGTTCTGTTATCGGTATGGTAGCCGGTGCTCTTGTAAGTGCTATCTACCTGGCAGTAACAGGCGTTAAGGTTACATCAGAGAACGAGCAGTATACAAGCTTTCCCTATGTATTCCTTTTAGGTGCAATCGTTATGATTATCGGTATGATTGTTGTTCGCCTGTTCGTTAAAGAACCTTCAAGCCTTGAAGAAGCTGCAGCAAAGAATCAGTATGCTGATGAAAAAGCTGCCAAAAAGGCTGAAAAGGAAGCAAGAAAAGCAGAAAAACTTTCAAAAGGCGAAAGAAAGAGTCTTATCTTTATGCTTGGCGGTCTTTTCTTCCTCTTCTGCGGAACAAATGCTATTACAACATTCTTCGCACTCTTTGCAGCTGAAGTTCTCGGTAAGAGCACAAGTGAAGCTACAATTATGACAACCTTATTTGCAGTTTGCTCTGCAGCAGCAGCAATCCCGGCAGGTAAAATGGGTAAAAAGCTTGGCAGAAAAAAGACAATCCTTATCGGTCTTGTAGTATTTATGGCAGTGTTCCTTCTTTATGTTGTAACAGGCAGTATGACTATTATCTGGCTTGCACTTATCCTCGGTGGTTTTGCAAATATGCTTATCACAGTTAACACATTGCCTCTCGTTCTCGAAATCGGTGGTGTTGACAAGGTTGGTACATTCACAGGTTATTACTATACAGCCACATTCTCAGCACAGATTGCATCGCCAATCGTTTACGGTGTTGTTCGTATGATTTCAGGAACATATCTTTCACTCTTCGTATACAGCCCGATTATGTTCATCTTGAGTATTCTTTGCATTCTCTTCGTTAAACACGGTGAAGCAATTCCTCAGGAAATTATTGACAAGGTTGAAGAAGAAAACGCAGACTAATTGTCAAGTGTAAAACACTTGACAGCGATATAAATCCCTTACGGGATTTTCGATATGTTTACAAACTCGATATGTGCTGACGCACGTGATATGTTTGCTTATGCAAACGCGGATTTGTATCATATCGTAGCCGAATGAAATGAGGCTATATCGAATTTGCCGTCAGGCAAATATATCGAGTTGAGCTTTGCTCAACATCTTGACAAAAAACAAAGAGTAGACTCAATTAATTTGAGCCTACTCTTCTTTTTATCCTGAAATTGTGTGCTTAAATACGAAATATGTACGAAGAATTATCGCCTCGCAGGATTGGTCATAATCTGTATTTCCGCACACTGCTTTTGCAGTGTCAAGGTCTTTTACAAACAGAAAATATGTAGCAATCCTGTCAAAAATTTTGTGTCCCGCACTGCCACCCATTGAATATGGCAAATAAATATCCACACTCAAGGTTGTGAGCATATCTCTGCTTTCTGTTTCTGTAATTTCGCCTGTATCAAGCGTTTCGGTGAGCCTGTCACCGATTTCACACCCTTTTACCGAAACCGCAACAATGGGCTTTGAAACAGGAGTGGGCTTGATTTCGTTTTCGTATGCCACAACAAAGGTTAAATCATCAAAATCTGTGTTTGCAGAAAGCGTTGTTACAACACCATCTGCCATATTCCCGTTTATTATCATTATGCACTCTCCGTTGTCTGTCTTATGACCGCCCAGATATAAACAGTATTATTTTTAACCGTAATTTTCTCTGCACGGTCAATTATATATGAATTATTTTCGTTATCGTGAATTCGGTAGCCTTTGTCAAGCTTTGTAAGGTCGTGACGGGCAGGACCTATGTAAAGATAAACGCTGTTGCGGTTTATGCCGATTGGGGTCACATCACCCATCATATAAAGCTTAGTTTTATATCGCAAGGGTTGAATAAACGCATTGAAAAGGGAAGATTTCCAACCGTCAGCCCCCGAAATATAAACTGTGTTACCGTATTTGTTGAGCAGCTTTTCTATGCTCATATTTCCACCGCCTCGAATACAAAATCCACATCAGTAAGAAAGGGTGCGGCGGCTAAAAGTGCTTCGTCGCGGAATTTTGCGGCATTTTCTGCCGAGGCAGAGGCACTTCGGCTGATTGTCACATCACCCGCCTTGAAAGAAGAAAAATCCTCACTGCCCGCACCCAAAGAAAGTGTGTAATTGTAAAGAGCAATCCCCGCGCAAGCCATTATTACTGCGGGGTTGTCTTCGTTTTTCACATCCCGAAGCCGCGGCGAGAGAGCAGAACAAGCCGCAAGGCAGAAGGGTGTCGCCTTTTTGGCTTCGTCTGCAGTGAGCACGCCTGTATCTTCAAGCATTTGAGATACCGACCAGACATTTATCATACTGCCCGACCTCCCTTATCAGATATTCATTACCTTTGAAGCATCTGCAAAGATTTTTGCGAAGCCTGAAATCTGTGTGATTGCGGCACGCTCAAGCTGACGGTCAATAAGCTTGTCAAATTCTGTCATGACACCGCCCGCAGTAACCATTTCAAGTGAACAATTCTTATCAAGACCGATAAGTGTCTTTGAAATATCGTTTGACTTGATGAGCTTTGCGCCGAGAGGTGTAATCATTGTGCCTTTTCCGTGGAAATTAAGTCCCGCAGGGGCGTCGCGGAATTCGGGCATTGTGAGAAGCTTTGCAGTAACATCGGGTGAAGCAATGAGAGTGTTCATCTCGTAGGGGGAGAATGAATTCCAGAGTGAAATCAAATCTTCATAAGAGATTGTGCCCGCAGCTGCAGGGGTAATTTCTGCCGCCGCATTGTCGTTGCCGTCACCGTTAATGAGTACATCAACCGCGTCCTTAAACTGTGTGCGTGCAATGTATGCACCAATCTGACGAAGTGTTACTGTGAAAAGGTCAAGGCGCTGAAAACGGATTGCTTCATATGAAGCCACAAGCATTCTGCCACGCTTTTTAAGAGTAACAAGGTTGTCCTGTGTGTGAACAACAGTTTCGGGAATCTGTGTACCCTCACTGACCTCCTGAAGAGTCTTTTCTTCGGCGGTGGGAACAGATGCGATTGTTCTGTAATCAAGACCGTTGATGTTTGTCTTTGTTGCGACAATGTGGTCAAGATTGTTAGCCTCTTCAATACCCTGACGCACCGCGCGGGATACATATTCAGGGAAAAGCACCGCAGAATCAGTAGTTGCGAAGAATTTTTCAACTGCGTCACTGCCCGCACCCTTTACCTTGATGTCAAAACGCTTGAGCTGACGCTCAAATGCGTCAAGATGCTGGAGAGAAGTACCCTTGTAGTTTTCGCTGGGGTCAATTCTTTCAAGCTCGGCAAGAAATCCCTTGCCTGTGCCGTAAAGACCCTTATCAAGTTTAATTGTTTCAAAATTAGCCATAATTTATATCCTCCTTAAAATTTGAACTGACTGTTTGAATTACTGTCGTTTTTGCCTTCTTCAACATAAAGCTGTGAAGTAATGGGCACCACACCTGCCGCCTTTTTTGTCATAGCTTTAGAGAGTGCCTCAAGATTTTCTGTTGAAAGATTTTTGAGAATTCCGTCAACACATTCCTCGGTGATTTCGGGAATTGCCAAAGAAAAGCTTGCTTTTGTTTTGGCACAAAGCACAGAGCGGTATTTTTCACCGTCAGCACTCTTGTTTTCAAGATTTTCAATGTAATCCGAAAGCTTTTTAAGCTCGTCACCCTCAAGGGTGAGGGGCTTATTTTCTTTGATAGATTTCAAAATATTTTCCATAGATTTCTCCTTTTTAAAAGACTTTGTAACGCCCGCCTTTCTCTGTGCGGGAACTGCCACAAAGGACCATTCATAAGCGTCACAAATATCGGTAATGGTCTTGTAGCAGACCTGACCGTTATATTTTCTGCCCGCTATGTGTGAGCAGTTTTTCTCACCGCAGATTGAACAAATTCTGCTTTTCGATGCACAACTGATGCTCACTTCCTTTTTAATTCCGCTTTCAATATCGCGGATAAGCGAATTGTTTTTCTCGCTTCGTACCGTGTAGCACCATGCCTTTAAGCAAAGATAGGGGAGTCCGTCAGCAGTTTTCTTTGAACTGTCGGTGATAAGCTCCGTTTTGTATGTGCGGCAGCTCTGGTCTTCACTTTTCATACTGTGATTTAAAATTCCCGTCTTGCCTACAAAGAGCTTTTCAAGGGATTTGAGAGCATTTTCATCAAAGCGTTCAAAATCGCGGTCAATGTCGTTGTCGCAAAGAATAACGCTGAAGCAGAAAACCTCTTCGGGTTTAAGCTCTTTAAGTGCAAAGCCGTTAATAAGAACCATATCCTCTGCGGTTGGTGTGCCGATTTCGTTCAAAGCCTTAAAAGATTTGCTTATCATTTGTTCTCACCTCCTAAAGCTTTTGCCTGTGCAGTATAAAGCTCCGCCTTTGCCTGCTCAACGGTGTCTTGCAAGGTAATCTCGTCCCAAACAACCTCAACGCCCGAGCTGTTGCCCAGAAAGCGAAGATATAATGAGCAGATTTTTTCAATAACGGGAGTGAGAATTCTTCTGTATGCCCAGAGCTCTGTGGTAAGAGCGTCTGCCTGTTGTGAGGACATTCTCTCTGTTGTACTCCATGTCAGTCCCAACATAAAGGGCGGAATTCCCAATTTTGCCACGATTTGCTCAAGCATTTGCTTAACGGGGATTTCACTGTCTAAAATCTGCCCGTCTGCGCCGATTACCTTAATCTGCACATCGCCAACCGCCACAAAATCCTTTACACTGCCTTTTTCCATTGCGCTTGCCCATTCCTTTGCAATCTGCTGGGCGCGTTCCTTGGCATAGGCTCGGTCAAGCATATCGGAGCCGGGATTATAGGTTACTGCATAGCGCAGATTTCCGGCACGCTCCCAATTCTGACCCATTGAATCATAAATTTTCAAAAGTATTGAAGCTACAAAGGGCAAGCCTTTAAGTATTGAAGTGCCCGTTATACTTCCTGCCTCGGCGTTAAGTGCCGAATACATAACCAATTCCTGATATTTAACAGGGGTGCCGTTTGCACTGTCAGGCTTACAGATTAGAATTTCATTGAAATTCAGCGGATTTCGCTTAAGACTTATGTTGCGAACGGGAACATTGTAAAGCGACGAAATTCCGTTTTCATTTACCACAATTTCGCCCGCCGCGGTGCCATAGGTGAGAAGCTGTTCAAAATATGTATCAATAAACTGATGAAGTCCCACGCCCGCACCCGCATTGATGGTGCGAACAAAGTTTTCCAAATCCTTTTGATTTTTACCGTTGCAGGATTTCACGGTAAATCCGCCCGTAAGACGAACAAGCTTGTAAATTGCCGTGTCTATAAGCGGAATTGCCTCGCGAAGCATTCGGTAAAGCTCCGGCTGACAAACGGCGGCGGGAATATAATTCCCGAGCATTTCAAAGGGGTGCGAATGTGAGGTCTGCGGAGAAGATACGCAAACCTTTCTTTTGCCTACCTTATCAAAAATAGACAAATCATTACCTCCTTTCATTAGGGGTGTTTAATTTCTTTCTACGGAGAGGGCAAAGCCCCAATCCTCCGTAGTGTTGTAAAGAGCCGTTGCCACGAAATATCGAATATCGTCCATTGCGTGGTCAAACTCTTTTCGGGGTGTGTCTTTTACACTGTTACAGTCCCAACGGTACATTCCGAATTCTCGAAGTGTACCCTCACAGGAACTGCCGATTATAATTTTTTTGCTTTTAAGAGCTTCACTTACCTTGCGGATTCCGTCGCTTACATTGTTAATTGCAGGAATGACGCGGAATTTGTTTTCACGGCGGATACACTCCATAAAAGAGGCGGCAGAGGGGTCAACAATCACTGCTTCAATTCTTTTGTCACCTGCGAGTTTTACCAATTCGTCATAGTATTCTCTGTCGGTCATCTGAAAGCCTTTTGCCTTTGAATCGTGATAGAATTCCCTTATCCTGTACCAAATTCCGCCGTGAAGTCCCCAAAGCCCGAAGGATGCGGGGTTAATCGTTCCGTAATCACAGGAAATATAGTATTTCTCGCAAATTTCGGGCGGGGAGTGGGTTGTGTGCTCTTTTTCGTTGAAGAACGGATAAACCAGACCGTCAACTGCGACCCATTTGCCGAGGATAAATCTCTCATAAAACGCACCTGAATAAAGTGACTTGTATCGGTCGCGTATTCTTTGAGAAAGAGAAGGGTTATCCTCCATAAGAAAATGCAGGTAAAGACAATTTTTCTCGTTGCATTTCTTAATCCACTCGGTATGAAACCAATGTCGCGGATTTTCAGGGTTGCAGTTGAACCAGAATTTTGAGCCGTTCACCGAGCAACGCGCCATTGCCTGCTCAACAAATGAGCGTGGCATAAGGGCAACCTCGTCAAGCAGAATTCCGCAAAGGGTCATACCCTGAATAAGTGAAGCCGATGCCTCATCCTTGCCACCGAAAAGGTAAAAACGATTAGTCTGTTTCCCGTTGCCGATTTCAACAAGATTTGCAGTTCTTCGCTCATTTACGGTAAATCCCATATTGCGAAGCAGTGGTAATAGGGGAGTGACCACATTTCGCCGAAGGGATGTTATGGTTTTTCCGCACAGGGCAAAGGAGGAGTCCGAAAACCGATAGAAGCTCCAGAGAATGAACGAGAGTGACATACAAAGAGTTTTACCGCTACGCACCGCGCCGTCGCAGATTATAGCGTCGCAATCCTTGTGGGGACTTTTTTCGCACCACCAGTTAAGAACGGTTAACTGCTTTGGCGAAAATTCACGGAATTTAATGTCAGCCACAAGCATCATCCTCTGTATTTCGTTTTGCGCTTCGCTCAAGTGCCTCATAAAATGAAAGTGCAGAGCCACGACCTTCACTGTCGGCAATATCACCCAAGCGTTCAAGAGCCTTTAGCCTGTCAAAAAACTTTATTTCCATTCCTTTACCGCAGGTGTATTTAATTTCTGACACATTGAAAAGGTCAAGAGTGTCAATGTCGGGGGAGATGTCATTTCCCGCAGAAAGAATTAGTTTTACCGCGTCAGATATTGAGCCGAAAGCAAGGCGTTGAAGTCCCGCTGATACAAGATTTTGGTCAGCGTGGATTTCTTTTTCAAGCTCATTGATTTTTTCACGGATGTGTTTTTTGGCAAGCAGATGAAGGCTAGTGTATTCGGGTATGATTGAATATCCCGCCCTTTGTGCCGCCTCCTTCGGATTCCGAAGCCTAACATAATAACGGCAGAAATCCGTTTCTTTTTTTGATAAGCTTTTCTCGTTCATTTTTTGCTCCTTTCTGGAGAGCTTTTTTCTTGGAAGCAGAAAAAATACCCTCCATAAATAGCGTAAACAGGCACTTTTGTCCCGAGAAAAGCGGGACAAAATCAAAAAATGCCTCATTTGTTAACGAAAAGTTCACAATTGAGGAGAATTTTCAGGGTTGACGAATGCAATTTTTGGTATATAATAAAAAATAGTTAACCGATTAACTATTAAACGGCTAACTATTTTGACGCTTGCGTCAGAAGGTAAGTGAAAAAAATGGAAGAAAAAGTTAAAAAGGCTACGGATGAATTTCGTAGTTATCATTGTAAGCACAGGAATATTATTGACAGTAAATTCCGTGAAAACGGCTTGTACTTCGGTCAGCCACCCATACTTAAATATTTGAGCGAGCATAAAAATGCAACACAGAGAGAAATTGCGGATTTCTTGCACATCTCTGCTCCATCGGTTGCAACATCGCTTAAAAGAATGGAAGAGGCAGGCCTTGTGGTGCGTCTTGAAAATAAAGATGATGCCCGAAGAAATATGGTGAAGCTTACCAAAAAGGGAAAAGAGCTTTCACAGTTTGCAGATAATATGTTCCTTGTTGTTGATGATGCCACATACCGTGGTTTCACAAATGAAGAAATGGATACACTTATATCACTTCTTCATAGAATGAATGATAATTTAAAAGCTTTTGCAAAGGAGGAAGACAATGCTTAAACTATTAAAATACGCAAAAAAATACATTGTCCCCGCTCTGCTTTCGCCAATTTTAATGGTTGGTGAGGTTGTTTTGGAGCTTATGATACCGCTTGTTATGGCGGATATCGTAAATCTTGTTCAGGCAGAGGGCGGAATGACCGATGACAGTATGAACCAGATTTTGCGTCTTGGCGTCAGAATGCTCTTATATGCCCTTGGCTCGCTTTTCTGCGGTGCAATGGCGGCGAGGGTTGCATCTGTTGCGGGTATGGGCTTCGGTTCGAAGCTCAGAGAGGTTATGATTGAGAAAATTCAGAAATACTCTTTCTCAAATATCGACCGTTTCAGCACAGCTTCACTTATTACCCGTATGACCACTGATGTTAACTCTGTGCAGAATACATTCCTTATGTTGATTAGAATGCTGTTCCGTTCGCCTGTTCAGTTTGTTGTAGCTCTCGTGATTACAATAAAAATGAGCAAAGAGGTTTCATCAGCATTCTTGATTTCGTTACCCCTTATTACTCTTGTGCTTGTAATTTTTGCACCCATAATGCTTAAACGCTTTAAAAAGATGCTTCGTATGTTTGATGGCTTTAATGCATCAATTCAGGAAAATCTTACAAATATCCGCGTTGTAAAGGCATTTGTGCGTTCGGGCTATGAAAAGGATAAGTTTAAAAAAGCTAACGACGATTTGCTCAACGCATCTCTTCATGCTGAAAAGCTTATGATTTTGGGTCAGCCCGTATTTATGATTATTATGTACGGCACAATTCTTGCAATTCTTTATATTGCGGCAAAGGCGATTTCGGCAGAAACATTACTTATAGGTGATTTCACCGCGATTTATACTTATGTAATGCAGATTCTGATGAGCTTTTTAATGCTTATTATGCTTTTCTCACAGCTTTTTATGTCGCAGGCAAGTGCAAAACGAATTCTTGAGGTTATCAACGAAGTGCCTGACATAAAAGATGATGAGGCAACGGTCACAGATGTTAAAGACGGCTCAATTGAATTCAAAAATGTTTCCTTTAAATACAACGGTGCGCCAAATCCTGTAATCAGTAACGCAACCTTTAAGATTGAAAGCGGAGAAATGGTTGGAATTATCGGTGCAACGGGCTCGGCAAAATCTTCACTCGTTCAGCTTATTCCCCGTCTTTATGATGTTACTGAGGGTCAGGTGCTTGTAGGCGGCGTTGATGTTCGTGATTATAAAATCCACGATTTGCGCGAAGAGGTAAGTATGGTGCTTCAGAAGAATGTTCTTTTCTCGGGCACAATTGCCGAAAATCTTCGTTGGGGTAATAAAGAGGCAACTGATGAGGATTTAATTGCGGCTTGCGAAATCGCAGACGCACATTCATTTGTATCTTCATTCCCCGAGGGCTATCAGACTGATTTGGGTCAGGGTGGCGTAAATGTTTCGGGCGGACAAAAGCAAAGACTTTGTATTGCCCGTGCAATCCTTAAAAAGCCGAAAATTCTTATTCTTGACGACTCAACAAGTGCCGTTGATACATACACAGACGCGAAAATCCGTGCCGGACTTCGTGGCAGTATTCCCGACACAACAAAAATTATTATCGCACAGCGAATTTCATCTGTTTCTGACTGCGACAAGATTATTATTCTTGATAATGGCGGAATAAATGATATAGGAAATCACGAAGAATTGCTCCAACGCAATGAGATTTATCAGGATATTTATAATTCTCAGCAAAAGGGCGGCGACGATTTTGACTTGCAGGGAGGTGACGCATAATGGCAGGACCTAACGGAAGACCAATGGGGGCAGGACCAATGAGCCAAGGGCCGGGTGGCAAAAAAGGCTTCAGAGGCCCCGTGCAAAAACCTAAAAACGCAAAGAGAACTGTTGTCAGATTGCTTGGCTATATTTTAAAGCAGAAATGGCTCTTTATAGGTATGCTTGTTTTTGCGGCTATCAACTCTCTTGCAACAGTATCAGCATCACTTTTCATTGAACCTATTATTGACGATTACCTCACACCGCTTGTGGGACAGAAATTTGAGGGTGAATTAGTCAGCGGACTTTTAAGAATGATGGCAATTATGGTCTGCGTATTCCTTGGCGGTGCGTTGGCATCTTATGGTCAGTCAAAATGCTCGGTGTGGCTTACGCAGAGAACGCTCAACACTCTTCGTAAAGACTTGTTTGACGCACTTGCAGATTTGCCCATCAGTTATTTTGATTCCCGTCCCAACGGTGAAATTATGAGCCGTTTTACAAACGACGTTGAGTCGCTTCGTCAGTTTATAAGCCAAGGTCTCACACAGTTTATTTCTTCGGGAATTATGATTATTGGTTCGTTTGTAATTATGCTCTCACTCAGCTGGCAAATGACACTTATTGTTATCGCAATGGTGTTTGTGATGGTATTTATTACAAAGACCGTTGGTAAGAAGAGCGCTCATTATTTTAAGAAACAGCAGGAAACTCTTGGTACCGTTAATGGTTATATTGAAGAGATTATTGAGGGACAAAAGGTTGTTAAGGTGTTCAATCACGAAGACGAGGTTATTTCTCACTTCGGCGACATCAACGAAAGGCTCCGCAGAGCATCAACAAGCGCAAATACCTTTGCAAGTATGCTTGGACCCATTATGAATAACCTTTCTCATATTACCTACGCAATAACTGCGGCAACAGGTGGACTTTTAGCCCTTAAGGGTGCAATGACTCCCGGTGAAATTGTTGCATTCTTGCAGTACATCAGAAGCTTTACTCAACCGATTTCAAATGTCACACAGCAGTTCAATAATGCGTTTATGGCTCTTGCAGGTGCTGAAAGAATTTTCGACATCATTGATGAAAAGTCCGAAATCGACGAGGGTTATGTTGTGCTTGTAAATGCCGAATATGACGAAAACGGCGAAATCCGTGAAGCTGAAAAGAGAACAGGTATGTGGGCTTGGAAACATCCTCACGGCGACGGAACTGTTACTTATACCCGTCTTACAGGTGACATTGTATTTGAAGATGTTACCTTCAGCTATGACGGCAAAAAAATTGTTCTTGACGATATTTCACTTTACGCAAAGCCCGGTCAGAAGATTGCCTTCGTTGGCTCAACCGGTGCAGGTAAAACCACAATCACAAACCTTATTAACCGCTTCTATGAAATTGACAAGGGTAAAATCCGCTATGACGGCATAAATATTCAAAAAATCAAAAAGGATGATTTGCGCCGTTCACTCGGTATAGTTTTACAGGATACACATCTGTTTACGGGCACAATTGAGGATAATATCCGTTACGGTAATCTCCAGGCAACCCACGAACAGATTGTTGAAGCTGCAAAGATTGCGAATGCCCACTCGTTTATTTCAAATCTGCCCGATGGCTATAATACAATGCTTACGGGTGACGGCTCAAACCTCTCACAAGGTCAGCGTCAGCTCATTTCAATTGCCCGCGCGGCAGTTGCCGACCCGCCCGTGCTTATTCTTGACGAAGCTACAAGCTCAATCGACACAAGAACAGAAAAGCAGATTGAAAAGGGTATGGACTCTCTTATGAACGGCAGAACGGTATTTGTTATTGCTCACAGACTTTCAACTGTCCGCAACGCAAAGGCAATTATGGTGCTTGAACACGGCAAGATTATTGAGCGCGGCGACCATGATGACCTTATCGGTCAAAAAGGCAAATACTATCAACTTTACACAGGCTCTTTCGAACTTTCATAACATTAAACAACAAAAAAGAACCTCCCGCTGAAAAGCAGGAGGTTCTTTTTGCCGTTGGAGTACGGCTTTTAAAAAGGAGAATGAAAATGAAAGGGTTAGATTCATCAGCAGTTTGGTGTTGCCTGCCGTGAACCACTGACTAAAATATATCATACAAATATCACAAAACAATAGATAAAGCTTGAACATTCTATGAATTTAACCTTAAATGAAAATTAAATTATTCTGTAAGATTTTTGTAATAATTATTAAGGTTTTGTAACAACTGTTGAAAGAAAACGGTTTTTCTATATAATAGAATCAAGTTATTATGAGATATTGTGGGGATTTGTGTATGGAATATATTTTCAAATCAGAAAAATCCTTAAACAGAATAGAAAAAATAAGAGCATTTCTTGTTAGTGAACGCTGGATGGGCATCCTCTTCTTTGTAGCAGGGGTTATTGCGGTGTTAAGCTCATTTTTCCCAAAGGCGCAAATTGAAATTTACGGCACAATTTTTATGGCATATATCACGGGCTTTTGTGTGATTATAGTGCGCGATGTTATGGGCTGGCTTATCCCCGTAATGTTCACTTATCTGATTGCCATAAGGTGTTATGACTCTCTTGATACCTTTATGGGACTTAAATGGTTTGCGGTACCTTTGGTTTTTATGTTGCTTTTCCATATAATCGCTTACCGTAAAAAGCTTTCTGCTAAGGGCTCACAGTTCAAGCCAATGCTTTTTGTGTCCTTTTCAATTATGCTTGGCGGTATTGGGTTTATTTCTCCCGAAGAGTATTTCGGCGGCTCGTCACTTTATCATATGCTGGGCATGGGCTTTGGCATGGTGCTTATTTATTGCTATTTCTATGCTCATATCGATGTGCGCAAGGATTATTCGCTTATTGATAAGCTTACCAAAATAATGGTAGTTGTGGGGCTTTTTGCTTCGTTTATGATTATTGTGCATTACGCAATCAATATCAATAAGGTGCTTGATTTGGGCAGAACGATTTATGTTCAATGGCGAAACAACCTTTCAACAATTCTTATGATTACAATGCCCTTCGCCTTTTTAATGGCGAGTAAGAAGTCATATGCTTCAGTATTCGGCTTCATTTTCTATGCGGCAATGCTTTTAACAGGCTCCCGCGGTGGTATGATTTTTGGCGCAATTGAGCTTGTGATGTGCATTGTTATGTTTGTGCTTTATGACAAGCGTCGCAGATTGGCTTACCTTATTATTTGTATCTGTATTCTTTGCGGTTTCCTTATTTTTGCACCGCAGATTACCGAATTCCTCGGCTATACAATCGACCGTATTTTCAGAGCTCTTAACGGTGTGCTTATGGGCGAGAATACCGAAACCCGTGTTGCCCATTACGCCCGCGGAATTGACGATTTCTTAAATCACCCAATATTCGGCACAGGGCTTGGCTATATGGGTAACCGCGACATTTTTGATAATGCTGACGGTTCGCTTTGCTGGTATCATTGCGAGCCCATTCAGATTGCCGCAAGCTTCGGCATTGTAGGAATTATCGCATTCGGCTATCAGTTCATTAAGAGAAATGTTCTTATCTGGAAAAAGGCTACGCTTTTCAATATGACAATTTTCCTGTCATATATAAGCCTTGAAATGATGTCACTTGTAAATCCCGGTATTTTCTGCCCGATGCCATATTTAATGCTTGTAACCTTATTTATGGTTGTGGTTGAAAAATGTGACGACGGCGAGTATCAGGAGAAAATCTATATCCGTAAAAAGCGTGAATTACCTAAATTACCTAAAATAAAAGATTTAAAAGAAAAGGCTTGACAACCAAGCCTTTTTTTGATAAAATTCATATTTGCTATGGATAATTTTATCAATCCATATCCTTCCTCTCAATAAGAAGTTGAGGGGCAAAGTCCACAAGGAGGTGTAAAAGAATGTCAAAATACGAGACAATCATGGTTTTCTCACTCAAGAAGGGTGAAGAAGCTGCAAAAGAGCTTGTAGAAAAGTTCAAGGCTCTTGTTGAGTCAAACGGCACTCTTGAAAGCGTTGATGAGTGGGGCAAGAGAAAGCTTGCATACCTTATCAACTACGAGGCAGAGGGTTATTATGTTCTCTACAATTATGAGGCAGAGCCCGAGTTCCCCGCAGAGCTTGACCGTATTGCGAAAATCACTGACGGTGTTCTTCGCACATTAATCGTAAAGAAGTAATTCGGAGGAAAAGAAAATGTTGAATACAGCAATTATTATGGGCAGACTTACTGCCGACCCCGAGCTTCGCACAACTCAGACAGGCCTTTCCGTAACAAGCTTCACAGTAGCTGTTGACCGTAACTACAAGAACGGCGATGAAAGACAAACAGACTTCATCAATGTTGTTGCATGGCGCGGTACTGCAGATTTTGTTTCCCGCTATTTCAAAAAGGGACAGATGATTGCAGTTCAGGGTTCAATCCAGACACGCAACTATGAAGATAAAAACGGTAACAAGCGCACAGCAGTTGAAATTGTTGCAGATAATGTTTCATTCTGTGGCAGCAAGACCGAAAGCGGCAACACATACGGCGCACAAAGAGTAGAGTCAGCACCCGCTGTTTCTTACCAGAGCGCAAATGCAGGCAGCTTTTCAGTTTTACCCGATGATAACCAGGGATTTCCCTTCGGTGCAGATGATGACGAGGGACTCCCGTTCTGATAAGTAACCACTGACTGAATCGTAATCACGATTCTCAACGGCTACTTTTCCGTCAGAAATGTCAGAAATACTCGTTAATACACAAAGTATTGCCTGCGTTTTTTGACGCTTCTGACAAAAAACTATCTCGCTGATAATCGCAATCCGATTCAATCAGCAGTTACTATAGGAGGAAACTATAATGGCATACGATAAGAATGCAAGACCTAACAGAAAAGGTCGCAAGAAAGTTTGCGCATTCTGTGTAGAAAAGGTTGAAACAATCGACTACAAAGATACAGCAAAGCTTCGCCGTTACACATCAGACAGAGCAAAGATTCTTCCCCGCCGTGTAACAGGAACTTGTGCATATCACCAGAGAGAGCTTACAACAGCTA
This sequence comes from uncultured Eubacteriales bacterium, assembly GCA_964614605.1. Taxonomy (GTDB): domain Bacteria; phylum Bacillota; class Clostridia; order Oscillospirales; family Acutalibacteraceae; genus Fimenecus. The sequence continues at coordinate 83 of CAZTLU010000033.1, read as the reverse complement.
TCAAAAGAGCTCGTCAGATTGCTCTCATGCCCTACACAAACGACTAATTAGTCACTTGAGCCACCCAATCGGGTGGCTTTTTT
>CAZTLU010000032.1:0-17168 GCA_964614605.1 uncultured Eubacteriales bacterium | reverse complement strand
ACAAACCCCAATTTATATAACAATAAAAAAGACGGAAATTCAATTAAGAATTTCCGTCAAAATATCATTATGAAATTATGTAAAAGAATTATTCAGCGTCTTCGCTCTTTTTTCTTGTCATAACAAGTGCTGCACCTGCTGCAAGTGCTACTGCTGCAACTGCAAATACTGTTGTGTCACCGGTGTCGGGGATTGCTGATGTGTCGCCGTCGTCGCCCCAAACATCGCCGTCGTCGCCCCAAAGGTTGTCGTCATCGCTAGGCTCTGTAGAAGTACTTCCATCACTGCTGCTACCGCCGAAGAGCAAGTCGCCGATTGTACCGAGAATACCAAGAACTGTATCAAGTAATCCGCTGAGAAAGCTGCTTCCGCTGTTGCTATCGTTTTCATCCTCTTCAGGAAGCTGACCGTCGTCAATGCTACCGTCGGGCTTACCAACATAACCGTCTGAGTTAACATCCATCTGAAGAAGGTCTTCAACGCCCCAAATCATCTGGTTAACAACATCATTGCCTACGATTTCTGCAGCCTCGGGTAAAACAGATGTGAATGTATCCATATCGATTGCGCCACTTAAAATGTCACCGCCGATTTCAGAAACAACGTCAATCATTGCTGTAGGATTTGTTGAAGCTTCACCAAGGAGAATTGCATAATATGCAGTCCAGCCCTCAACATCTGTGGGGTCAACGGGCTTTTTGTTAGCACCGATATAACCGTCACCATCGATATCTTCGCCCATCATATCTTCAATGTTGATGCCATACTCTTCTTCCATTTTATCCATCATAGCAAAAGTAACTTCATCAACATCAACACCTGCTTCTGCCGCAACTGCTCTCGCCGCTTCCATAGCCTCAATAGCTACTGCAGGATTTGAAAGAATTAAATCAGCATTCATAAGAGCATCTGCTTTAGCATCTGCATCAAGTGTTTCATCTAAATAAATTTCTGTATAGTATGCTGTCCAAGCATCTACACCTGCGTCCGTTGCGGGAACTTCCGCTGCGAAGCCGACAACTGTCATACTGAGAATCATTGCAAGAGAAAGAACAACTGCAAGAATCTTTTTCATAATAATCATTTCCTTTCGTTCGTAAAGTAGAAAAAACTAGAGCATTCCACTTCTATTCTCGCTCATTATACAACATTAACCAAAAAAAGTCAACCGCGTTTTAAAATTTTTTCGTATATATTGCAGATAATAGCCACGGAGGTGAATTTATGTTTTTTAAGAAGAAAAGTCCCGAAGAAAAAGCCACCCGCACAAGAAGAAAATTGCGCAAAATGAATGAAGAAATCAGCGAAATTTGGAATGGCTTGAGTGAAGAAGAAATCCCGTCAGATGTGACAGGCAGTTACACGGGCAATCCGCAAGGCTTTGAAGTACCCGAGCAGGATGCAGACGACCTTTAAAATACGGAGTGCTGAGTGATGAGTGCTGAATGATTTGTATACTATAATATATAAATTTGCAAAAAACACTTGATTTTATACAATTATTGTGATATTATTTTTTACGGTAAGAATATTCGTTTTGTCAAGAGAGTGGGGCGACCCGCTCTCTTAAACTTATACGGACAATTTTTAAGACAATTTAATATTTTACAGGAGGTTTCTATGAAGAAAAATACCGCCGCAGTAGTGTGGGATATTGCAAAGCCCATAGCAGACGAATTAGGTCTTATTCTTTGGGATGTTAAATTCTTAAAAGAGGGCACCCGCTGGTATCTTCGCATTACCATTGACAAAGAAGACGGTGTGGGCATTGACGATTGTGTAGCCATGCACCACGCTATTGACGGACCATTAGATGAAGCCGACCCCATTGAGCAGGCATATAATCTGCAGGTTCAGTCCCCCGGTATCGAAAGAGAATTATGCCGTGATTTTCATTATGAGGCATATCTGGGTGAAAAAATCCAAATCAGACTTATTAAAGCGTTCGAGGGTCAGCGAGAATACAAGGGTATTCTCACAGATTACGACAAAGAAGGCGTAACTATCGCTCTGAATGATGAAACAGAGCTTAATGTTAAATATAAAGAAGCATCGTGGATAAAAGCAGATGACTTTGGAGGTTTTGAAAATGAATAAAGAATTTTTTGAAGCGGTTGCGCTGATGGAAAAGGAAAAAGGTATTCAGGCAGAATATCTTTATGACAAAATCAGCGAAGCTATTATTAAGGCAGTAAGAAAAGACTATAATAACAAAGATGTTGTTGCTTGCGAAATCAATGCAGAAAAGCAGACAATGAGAGTTTATCTTCACCTTAACATTGTTGATGAGATTACTGACTGGGACACAGACATTCTTCTTATTGACGCACAAGAGCACCGTGCAGATGCAAAAGTTGGCGAAACTCTTGAAATTGACCTTGACACAATGAATTTCGGCAGAATTGCCGCACAGACTGCAAAGCATGTTATCCGTCAGGGAATTAAAGATGCAGAGCGCGGTCAGGTAATCCGTGACTTCCAGTCAAAGACACAGGATTTAGTTACTGCAAAGGTAAGCCGTATCGACCCCATCAACGGCAATGTTACTCTTGAAATCGGCAAGGGAACTGCAGTTCTTCCCAAGGGCGAGCAGGTTCCCGGTGAAACATTCACAGAGGGCGAGCTTACAAAGGTTTACATCAGCGATGTTAAAGAGACAGAAAAGGGTCCCCGCATTATGATTTCAAGAACTCATTCAGGTCTTGTAAAGAGACTTTTCGAGCAGGAAGTTCCCGAAATCTATGACGGTATCGTTTCAATTCATTCAGTATCCCGTGAGGCAGGTATCCGTACAAAGATGGCTGTAAGCTCAAAGGATGCAGATGTTGACCCAATCGGTGCTTGTATCGGTCAGCGCGGAGCAAGAGTTAATAATATTGTTGAAACTCTTGGCGGTGAAAAGATTGACATTGTTAAATACAGTGAAAACCCCGCAGAGTTTATTGCTGCATCTTTGGCTCCCGCAAATGTTCTTCAGGTTGAAATTACTGACGAAGAGAAAAAGGCTTGTCAGGTTACAGTTCCTGACCATCAGCTTTCTCTTGCAATCGGCAACAAGGGCTTGAACGCTAAGCTCGCTGCAAAGCTTACAGGCTGGAAAATTGACATTAAGCCCGAAAGCGGCTTCTATGAGGGCTAATACGCTCGCACTACTATACTTAACGAGGTGAAAAGGTTTGAAACAGAAAAAAATCCCTATGCGACGCTGTTGCGGTTGCAACGAGCAAAAGCCTAAAAAAGAGCTTATCAGAGTTGTACGAAGCAGCGAGAGCGAAATCAGTCTTGACTTAACAGGAAAAGCTTCCGGCAGGGGCGCATATATCTGTAACAGCCTTGAATGTCTCAAAAAAGCCAGAAAATCACGCAGAATTGACAGAACCTTTGAAGTAACAATTCCTGACGCGATTTATGATAAAATGGAGGAAGAAATCAGTAAATGATGACAGATAACTTAAAAGGTATTTTAGGTCTTTGCCGCAGAGCCGGTAAAATGTCAATCGGTCACGACGCGGCAGTTTCATCCATTAAAAATCGCAAAGCATACCTTGGCATCACCTGTTGTGACTCGTCACAAAGGCTCAAAAACGAGATAAAGGATGAATGCGGTTTTAACAACCGTAACATTCCCTATATTGATGCAGATTTTGATATGAAAGAATTGTCCCTTTGCATTGGAACACGCGCAGGCGTTATTTCAATTGATGACCGCGGTTTTGCGAATAAGCTTTACAGTATACTGAACGGAGGTTATGAATATGGCGAAAAAATATAAAATTCACGAGCTGGCAAAGGATTTTAACATCTCCAGCAAAATCATTATAGAAAAACTTACCGGTGCCTTTGAGGGCGAAAAGAAATCACAGACTACTCTTGAAGATAAAGAGCTTGATTTTATTTTTGATGTAATCACAAGCGAAAATTCTGTTAAGAGCTTTGATGCTTACTTCAATGCGGCACCAAAACAGAAGCCCAAGGCAGAGCCTAAAAAGGATGCTAAAAAGGACTCAAAGCCCGCTGATAATAAAAAGCAGAATACTCCTGCACAGCAGAAGGCTGATAATCAGCCCAAAAAGAAAGAAAAGGACGCAAACAAGCCTATGCAGGCTCGTACAAAGGGCGAAATGCGTCACATCGACACAAGAGCAAATTCTTTCGATGCTGAAAAATACAATGAAAAATATGAAAACATTGCTCCTGCAAACGCACACCAGAACGATAATATGGTTAAGAAGCAGAAGCTTAAGCAGAAGAGCCAGCAGTATCGCAAGCAGGGCATGAGAAGCGGTAAAAAGGAAACTGAAGCAGAAAGACTTAAGAGAATTGCCGCTGAACGCGCAAAGAAACCACCTGTAATCACAGTTGGCGACGAAATCACAGTCGGTGAATTGGCATCTCGTCTCAAGATGACTGCCGCTGAAGTTATCAAAAAGCTTTTCGCGCTTGGCATGATGGCAACAGTGAACGAGGTTATCGACTATGATACCGCTGAAATCGTTGCAACAGAGCTTGGCGCAAAGGTTAACCGCGAGGTTGTTGTTACTATCGAAGAAAGAATTATTGACGACCGCGAGGATGATGAGGCAGACCTTATTACCCGCGACCCCGTTGTTGTTGTTATGGGTCACGTTGACCACGGTAAGACATCACTTCTTGACGCAATCAAGAACACAAATGTTACTGCAACGGAAGCAGGCGGTATTACACAGCACATCGGTGCTTACAGAGTAAACTTAAACGGTCAGTATATCACATTCCTTGACACCCCCGGCCACGCGGCGTTCACATCAATGCGTGCACGCGGTGCACAGGCTACTGACGTTGCAATTCTTGTTGTTGCCGCTGACGACGGTATTATGCCGCAGACTATTGAGGCTATTAACCACGCAAAAGCTGCTGAAGTTGACATTATTGTTGCAATTAACAAAATGGATAAGCCCGGCACAACAGTTGATAAAATTATGCAGCAGCTCACAGAGCACGGTCTTGTTCCTGAAGAATGGGGCGGTGATGTTATCTGTGTTCCCGTTTCTGCAAAGACACATATGAATATTGACAAGCTTCTTGAAAATGTACTTCTCACAGCAGAAATGCGTGAACTCAAAGCTAACCCCAACCGTGCGGCAAAGGGTATTGTTATTGAGGCTCGTCTTGACAAGGGTAAGGGCCCCGTTGCTACACTTCTTGTTCAGAACGGTACACTTCATTCAGGCGACATTGTTGTTGCAGGTACTGCAGTTGGTAGAGTTCGTGTTATGCTTGACGATAAAGGCCGTAAGCTTAAAGAGGCAGGACCTTCAGTTCCCGTTGAGATTATGGGTCTTGATGAAGTTCCGCAGTCGGGTGATGTATTCAACGCAGTTTCTGATGAAAAGCTTGCACGCGAGCTTGTTGAACAGAGAAAGCAGGAGCAGAAGGAAGAACAGTTCAAGCAGTTCCAGAAGGTTACTCTTGACAACCTGTTCTCTTCAATCAACGCAGGTAAGATTAAAACACTCAACATCATCGTTAAGGCAGATGTTCAAGGCTCTGTTGAAGCAGTTAAGCAGAATCTTGAAAAGCTTTCAAACGAAGAGGTTGCAGTTAAGGTTATTCACGGCGGTGTCGGTGCAGTAAGCGAGTCAGATATTATGCTTGCAAACGCATCAAACGCAATTATCGTAGGCTTCAATGTTCGTCCCGACCCCGTTGCTACTGAAATGGCAGAGCGTGACGGCGTTGACATGAGAATGTACCGCATTATCTATGACTGTATCGAAGAAATTGAAGATGCTATGAAGGGTATGCTTGCACCTAAATTCCGCGAAGTTATGCTTGGTCGAATTGAGGTTCGTAATGTATTCAAGCTTTCTTCCGCAGGAACTATCGCAGGTAGCTATGTTCAGAACGGTAAGGTTTCAAGAAACGCACAAATCCGCGTTGTCCGTGACGGTATTGTTATTGCTGAAGACTCAATCTCATCACTCAAGAGATTCAAGGACGATGTTAAGGAAGTAGCTTCAGGCTATGAATGCGGTATCGGTCTTAACAAGTTCAACGATGTTAAGGAAGGCGATATTTTTGAAGCCTTCATTATGGAGGAATACAGAGACTAATGGCAGGATACAGAACAGGCAGAGTTTCAGAAGATATCAAGCGTGAAATTGTTGCTCTTATCCGCGAATTAAAGGACCCCCGAGTAAGAGATAAAATTCTTACTGTTGTTCGTGTTGAGGTAAGCTCAGACTTATCTTTCGCAAAGGTATATGTCAGCTCAATGAGTGGCATTGACGACGCAAAAGAGGCAGTTAAAGGGCTCACCTCTGCAACGGGTCTTATCCGCAGAGAAGTTGGTAACAAGCTTCATCTTCGCAAAACTCCCGAGTTAAAATTTATTGCTGACGATTCAGTTGAACACGGTATGGAAATCTTTAAGAAGATTGAAAGCACCGTAATCGCTGACGAAGAGGATGAAAATGAATAAAATTGGTGTTAAAGAGTGTGCGGCACTCTTAAAAGAATTTGATAGTTATCTTATTCTTACGCATCGCAACCCCGACGGTGACACGCTGGGCAGTGCATTTGCACTCAAACGCGCTCTCGCCACTATGGGTAAAAAAGCAATGGTTCTCTGCATTGACGAAATCCACCCCAAATTCTCATATTTGTGGGCAGAGCTTGATAATGCAGACATAGAATTTGACAAGATAATAGCAGTTGATGTTGCCGACAAAAAGCTTTTAGGCGAAGAATTTGAGAGAAAGTACGGCGACCAGGTGTGGCTTTGCATTGACCACCATATGTCCAACCGCGAATACGCTGAAAATCTTCTTCTTGAAGACAGGGCCGCGGCGGCAGTTGTAATCTATGAGGTTATTTGTGAGCTCGGCGTTGAGATTACACCCGAAATCGCAAACTGTATTTACACAGGACTTGCAACGGACACAGGCTGTTTTATGTTTTCAAACACAACCCCCACAGTTCACAGAATTGCGGCAGAGGTTATGGAAAAGGGCGCAGATTATATGCTCATTAATCGCCTTATGTTTGAAACTAAAACTCTCTCATATTTAAGATTAGAGCAAATGGCAGTTTCTTCAATCGAATCACATTTTGACGGCAGATGTGCAATTATGACCATCACACGCAAAATGTTTGAAGAAAGTGGCTCAAGCTCTTCTGAATGTGACGGAATTGCCGCGCTCCCTCGCAAAATTGAGGGTGTTCAGGTTGGCGTTACAATTCGCGAGCGTCACAACGGAAGCTACAAGGTGTCAATGCGCACAGTTGAGCCTTATGACGCGGCAAAAATCTGCGCAACCTTCGGCGGTGGCGGTCACAACAGAGCTGCAGGCTGTGAATTTGACTGCTCACTTAGTGAAGTCAAAGAAATTTTACTTGAAACAATAAAGGCGGAGCTTAAATGACGGGCATAATTTGTCTTGACAAACCACGCGATATGTCATCATTTATGGCAGTTAAGCGTGCATCGCGTCTTTTAGGCGTAAAAAAGGCAGGGCATACGGGAACACTTGACCCAATGGCTACGGGTGTGCTTGTAATAATGCTGGGGCATTGCACACGCTTTATTGAATTACTGCCCGAGCATAGAAAATCCTATACCGCAAGAGTGAAATTAGGAATTACCACCGACACTCTTGATATTACAGGTGAGGTTTTGAGCAAAAGTGATGTTAATGTCACATTTGAACGATTACTTTCTGCATCGGAGCAGTTCAAGGGTGAGATTTTGCAGACTCCACCGATGTATTCGGCTCTAAAAAAAGACGGTGAGCGTCTTTATGATTTGGCACGCAAGGGTATTGAAATCGAGCGCGAGCAACGCAAAATCACCATTGAAAAATTAGAAATTTATGATTTTGACGGTGTTGAATTCTCAATGAATGTGACCTGCTCGGCGGGTACATATATCCGTTCACTTTGTGATGACATTGGCAAGGCTCTTGGTTGCGGTGCAGTGATGACAGAGCTTCGCAGAACCGAGGCAAACGGGTTTTCTATTGAAAATGCCGTTACATTAGAAGAATTGGAAACACTTGTCAGTGAAAATAATGCTGACAGTATAATCACATCAGTTGAAAAGGCACTGCTCGGCTATCCCGAAATTACAGTAACAAAGCCCCAGGCAAACCGTTTTCACAATGGCGGTGCTTTGGACTATGAAAGACTTCACGGGGATTATCCCGTGGGGATTTACCGTGTTTACTCCCCCGAAAAAGTTCTTTTGGGGCTTGGTGAAATAAAGGCAGAAAAAGGCGACCTTGAAGTCAGGAGGGTGCTTATAAATGAATAAAATTGCATTAGCACTCGGCACCTTTGACGGACTTCACAAGGGTCATTTGCAGGTGCTGAAAGCGACGCAGAAATTCGCACTCGACGGGTTAGTTCCCGCAGTATTGATGTTCGACTGCCATCCCTTAAAGGCGGTCAAGGGCATTTCGCCCCCTCTTCTCATCACACAAGAGGATAAAGAAGATTTCGTAAAGAAAATGGGACTTTTACCCGTACCTGTAAGCTTTGAAGAAATCCGTCAGCTTTCCCCTGAAGAATTCGTGACAGAAATTCTTATAAACCGTCTGAATGTGGGTGCGGTTATAAGCGGAGAAAATTTTCATTTTGGAAAATTCGGTGCAGGTAACAGTAAAATTCTGTGTGAACTCTGCGAAAAGTATGATATAATCTATAAGCAAGCCGAAAATGTCTATTATGAAAATGAGCTTGTCAGCTCAACAAGGATACGCGCGGCACTCGAAAACGGCGAAATTGAAAAGGCAAACGAAATGCTGGGGCGGAATTTCTCTTATGATTTTCTCGTAGTCGAGGGGAACAAAATCGGTAAGAAATATTTTGGCTTTCCCACAATCAATCAGCATTTCCCCGAGGATTTTGTAGAGCTTCGTCACGGCGTTTATGCATCGCAAACCAAAGTTGACGGCAAAGTTTATCCGTCAGTAACGAATTTCGGTTGTCACCCCACAATCGGCGGCGACAAGGTGTTGAGCGAAACCTGTATTTTAGGTTTTGACGGCAATCTTTACAACCGCAGAATAAAGGTTGAGCTTCTTGAATTCTTAAGAGGCGAAAAGAAATTTAATTCCAAAGAAGAATTAAAAGAGCAGATTGACAAAGACAGTAAACAAGCTATCAAGGTTTTTGATAGTAAAAAATAAAACAATAAAATCACAATGAAAGGGACGATTTTATGACACAATTTTACAAGGCTTATTGCAGAGTTTTCCAGAAAGTTATGATGGTTATGGAATGCTTCTTACCTTGGGGTGAGCCCTTTATGCTCACAGGCCCCGGAAGCATCAGAAAGCTCCCCAACCTCATCAAAGAAAAGGGACTTTCTAAAGTTCTTATCGTAACAGATAAGGGACTTACTTCTCTTGGACTTCTCAATTCTCTTTATGAGGAAATGGGCAAGGCAGGCGTTGAGTATGTTGTTTATGACGGCACTCAGCCCAACCCCACAATCGAGAATATTGAAGAAGCAAAGGATATGTACATAGCTAACAACTGCCAAGGCATTATCGCATTTGGCGGCGGCTCACCTATGGACTGCGCAAAGATTGCAGCAGCAAGAGTTGTTAAGCCCAATCAGCCGGTTGAAAAAATGCGTGGACTTATGAAAATCCTTCGTCCACTCCCACCATTCTTCGCAGTTCCCACAACCGCAGGTACAGGTTCAGAGTGCACACTTGCAGCGGTTGTTTCAAACTCAAAAACACACGAAAAGAATGCTTGTAACGACCCATTCCTTCGTCCCCGTTATGCAGTATTTGACCCCGAGCTCACAGTAGGACTTCCTCCTCACATCACATCAACAACAGGTATGGACGCTCTTACTCACGCAGTTGAGGCTTATATCGGCAAGAGCAATGTTAAATCAACAACACAGTACGCTGAAAAGGCTACAAAGATGATTTTTGAAAACCTTGAAACTGCTTACACAGACGGCAAGAATATCGAAGCAAGAAACAATATGCTTCTCGCATCTTACTATGCAGGTATGGCGTTCACTCGTGCTTATGTTGGTTATGTTCACGCAGTTGCACACAATCTTGGCGGTCAGTACGGAATTCCTCACGGTCTTGCAAACGCAGTTATTCTCCCCGTAATGCTTGAATCTTACGGCGAAGCAGTTTATGACTCACTTGCACGCCTTGCTGATATCGTTGGTATTGCAGGTGACACAAACGAAGCAAAGGCAAAAGCATTTATTGCTGAAATCTACGCTATGAATGAGAGAATGGGTATCCCCAAGGGCTTTGCACAGATTCAGGAAAAGGATATTCCGATTATCGTTGAACGCGCTCTTAAAGAGGGCAACCCGCTCTATCCCGTTCCCGTAATCTACGGCGAAGAAGAAATGACAGCAATCGTTAAGTCATTGATGCTATAAAAAGACCTCTCAAGTTGCACAAGTCCAGTAAAAACGAACAATAGAAAAGAAAAGCCCCTATGGCAAAATAGAAAACCATAGGGGCATCTTTATGTCTAGACGATATACGCGAATTCAAGATAATGAAGAAGAAATATTAAGATTAAGCAATCAATAATTATCATTTTCTTTTATAATTGATTGTATTTGTGCATCTAAGGATGGTTTTATTGATATTGGCGTTTTTTCAATTATATTTTCAATTTCTTTTGTTGTAAACTTTTTAGAATTTATAGTCACAACATCTGCATTTGTTTGCAAAAGCATTTTTTTTCTTTTTACCAATATCCCAAAAGTTAAAAACAGCACAACGGCAACAATAGAAAGGGAGAAATACAACTTTATATTATCTAAACTGTTGATGATTTGTTTAGAAGGAGATGCACTCAACACATTTTCTTGCAATTCAGGCAAATTATCGGTGTAACCAATCGAAATTGCATTCCCATATTTTTCTGTTATTGTACCAATAAACTCCGTTGTATCTTTTTGTTCCTTTTTTTCTTCTAAAAAATTGATTTGCAAACAATTATTGTAACAATCAATTCCCATGCTAACAAAACCGAGTTTATTTACATGCTCTATATTTACAAAAGATAAATTTATTTCATCCATAATTTTACAAAGATAATTCCAACTGTATTTTTGATAAACAAATGAAATTGTTGAATCATCTTCAACCAACTCGATAATTTCTTGTTTTCCCTCTTCTCCATTTTCATTATCTTGTACAGCAAAAGTTAAGTGCGTTTGGCTTTCATTCGATGACCATACCCCACAGATATAATTTGGATAGCCATATTCTTCCCAAAATTGAAACAATTCGTTAGCGTTTTTATATTTTGCTTCTTTTGCACTTACTGTCATAATGCACAACAATACACATAATACTGAAAAAACTATTATTCCTTTTTTCATAATATACCTCCATTTAATAAATTGCGTAATGTTTTTAAAGCTTTACGATACTTTCGATATGTTGTTTGTGTGGAAAGTCCAACAAGTCGTGCTGTTTCAGTAAATGTAAATTCACAATTTAAGTGCAATGATATTATTTCCCTTTCAATACATGGAAGTCTTCTAATTGCCGATTCGATATCTATAACTGTAATGAGAGTTTCAGTATCGTCTTCTGTTACACACTCTCTATCTTCGATGTTTACATTTGTATGTTTTCGAATAGCATCAATTGCTAAATTGCGTGCTATCTGAAAAATCCAAGCTCTTGGATTTTTAATAGAGGAGTGGGGTGGCGATATTAAAAGTTTTATAAATACATCTTGCGTAATATCTTCTGCAATTTCTTTTGATTGCACAATCCGGTAAATAATCGTAAAAACAGGTTTTTTAAGTTCGTTATATATAGACACGAATGCATTTTTATCTCCATCTCGCATCTTTTCGCAAGCATCCTTTATATTAAATTCATTCACCACATAACCCTCCTTCTATTTACTATGACGATTTTTAAAAGTAATTTTTTCGCTTTTGCTTGAAATATTATAAAAAATATGATATAACTTGTTCTTCTAAACAGCTATAATATGCTTCGGTTAAGACATCTTCATTTATATTATTTTCTTCACAAAATTCATCAAAACATTCATCATCAACAATAATTCTATAGTGGTGTGCTAAAGCTCCAACAACTAACATTTTCTTGATTTCATTCTCTGAATCTTGTGTGCATCTTTTGAAAAAATCATTTTCATTCAGCTCTAAAATATTGGTGTAATATTCTTCTAAAGTCATACCAAATGATGCGGCTTGTTGTTCATGAATTAAAACTGTTTTAAGTGAGAAAGACGTTAGTTCATCATTGTCAATCACGAAATTACAGTTTTTAATCGTTTGTCTAAAAAACTCGGCTTTTTGCTCCAAATTGTACTCATACTTCAACTCATCACTTGCTATATCGTATAGATATATGTAATAATCTTCAAAAGAAACAAAGCCATGTGTTTCCGCCAAAGTTTCTGAACCGATTTGATTATAATTATAAATACCTTTTACTTCTATTTCTACCGTAGTTTCTTTGTGTGTTGCTATGAGTGGATTGGTCATTATAGAACTATTTAAACATATAGTATCGCCAGCCTTGTGATTCAATAGTTCGTTTTCTATAATGCTATCAAAGCAACCGGTACCTATAACAATTTTTACATTTGCATCACAATATATTTCTTTCTGATATTCATTAAGTATCCTATAATCAATAAGTATAGTATTTCCTTTTTTTGCGACTGCTTCTTTTACTTCTGTAAATGAATAATCAACTTCTAATGTTTCATCTACTCTATTACAAATTAAAGAAGCATCAATAGTTCCCAAAGGAATATCAAGTTTTTCAATACTATTATAGTCAATATGTATTATCTTACTAGTATATATTTCTTGTTTTTCTAAAATATCTTGTGCTGGTTTAGCAATTACAAGCGGTTCTTGACTACACCCATTAAATGAAATAATTAAAAATAAACAAAATATAAATAGAAAAACAACCTTTTTAAACCTATTTGTCATTATGTGTCATTCCTCTTGAAAGATATAATGGTGCAGAAAATCCTGCACCAAGTTATATTAATATGCATACGCACCGAAATCATTTTTGATGTTGGATGCCTTTGTGAAGAATGAATAAACATTATCTGCACCTGTTGCAATGCCAACTACTTGTCCGCTTGTAGCCCCAGTTCCTACAACATATGCAACTCCACCACTATCACCCTTATCTGTCATAACTGCCGTCTGAATCATATCTGTATAGTAATACATGTTGCCGTCAGCAAAAGTTATAATTACAGCGGTATTTGTACTCACAACAGTTGAACTTGTTAAGTAAGTTTTTCTACCAGATTTATATATTCTTGAGCCGCTACTAACAGTTGTTTGTGTACCATTTAATACAGTACCCTGACGAGTAACTCCAGGTTCAGAACTGGTATAGTATATTGCATTGGAAAGCGTATAGTCACTATTTGTAAGTCGGACAAATGCAACATCTATATTCTGGTCATTTTCGTATACTCTATCTAATATTTTACCAATTTTAACTTTGGATGTACTGGAAATTTGAAGATAGACTGTTTTGCCAACTGAATTACCATGACCACATGTAACAAAACCAGAATAAGTTGTTCCGTTATACTTATATTTTGCTCTGTATCCCGTACTACATTCGCTAGGCGATAATAAACCAACAACAATTGGTTGTCCCGGCCGCCATGTGTTTGTTTGTAATTCTACAGGTTCGTATCCTGCATCAGTTGAGATTTTGACCTTTTCTGAAGCATTAACAAAAGATTTGAATTCTGATGCGAGATTTGTAGATATAGAATTAGTTCTAGATGTCTCTATATTACTACTATTTTCTATTGTGCTTTCACTAAGGCAAACAGAAATTATATTGTTTTCAATATCAATAGATACTCTAGGATATGATGTGAGCAATTCAATTTCTTTTTCATCAGTTAGAGTTCCATTATTATTTTTTTCTACAAGAGCACCAATTTTACTGTTGATTAAATCTACTTCTTCTTTTAATGCTTTGTATGAATATTTTACTATCTCAATTATTTGATTTTCATAATTAAATTCAGTTAAAAGTTTTTGCTTGCAAAACTCAATATTGCCAGTTAATAAAACCACCAGATTTCCATCGCCATTTGTGTACGCTCCACCAAATGATTGAGTAAAAACATCGTCGTTTTTCTCAATATAATTCATAATATTGTTATATATGATATTTCCTGTATATGAATTGTCAAGAAATTCCTTTTCTTCTTCACTTATACTGTCAAGAAAACTTTCGGTGGTAAAAATTGTATTCTCATACATTTCCTTAACATCTAAATAATTAGATACTTCATCAAATGCAAAAGCAATTAAATTCAAATTACAGCAAGTAAGCATTAAGAGTGCTGAAAATAAAATACAAAACAATTTTTTCATTTGTATACTCCCATCTTTAATATATATATTTGTTTTTATTGTTACTATATACCAAAAAGTAAAGTATTAAACCATTGGAATCATCCCCCATTCTACTTTTTTGAAAATACGTAATATATCCATATTCATATAACAAAAAATTCTTATTGCTTTTTAATACAATCAATGGCACGCAATATTATTTATTCTCATATATTTGACGTCGCAATTCAAATCAATGCATATTTTTCATTGTCACCATCTTTTATTACGCTATACGAAACTTCACTTGTTTCAATGAATTACGCAATCATTGATTTAACGATTTCTTTGTCTTCAACTTTTCGTCAATTAACACATCCACGCCAAAACCCCAATTTACACATACTTGGAGCATGATTTTTGTCTCCTTATACATATTAATCGTAATAGAAAGTCATTTTGTGACATAAAAATTTTTATAGCATGATGGTGAGTGCAAAATTTACAACACATTAGCCAAAAAGAAGAACATTTGTAAAAAGGAGACAGGTCCCTTTTTACGAAGAAAATTATAGCCCCCTCGTTAGAGGGGGCCGTTATTGATTTTCTTTTATCTGTTTGCGATTTTTGCAATGCTTTCTTCAAGCATATTGAGTTTTTCTGTGTATTTTGCGAGCTTTTCGCGTTGTTCGTTAACAAGTGCTTCGGGTGCTTTTGCAACGAAGTTTGCATTGTTGAGCTTACCTGAAACAAATGCGATTTCTTTTTGTACTGCTGCTTTTTCTTTCTGAAGTCTTTCAAGCTCTGCCTTGAAGTCAACAAGCTCGTCCATTGGGATAAAGAGTCTTGCGTCTTCTGTGATAATAGCAACAGCCTCGTCATTTTCGTAGCCCTTAACGATTTCAACTTCCGAAGCAGAAGCAAGTCTTACAAAGAAGTTTGCACCCTCTGAGAATGTCTTTTCGTAAGCAGTTTCAATGAAAATCTTTGCTTTCTTTGATGGTGGAACATTCATTTCTGCACGACGGTTACGAACCGCTTTAATTGCTGTCATAACTTTTTCCATTTCATTTTCGTCAGCCTTGAATGAAAGCTCGTCACTGTAAACGGGCCACTCTGAAATCATAATTGACTCGCCGTCGTGAGGTAATGTCTGCCAGATTTCTTCTGTGATAAACGGCATAAATGGATGAAGTAATTTCAATGTATTTGACATTACATAAACGAGAACTGCTTTAACAGTTGCCTTTGCAGTTGCGCACTCACCGTTAAGACGGATTTTTGCAATCTCAATATACCAGTCGCAGAACACATCCCAGATAAAGTCATAAAGCTTCTGCACTGCAAGACCGAGTTCAAACTTTTCAAGTGAGTCTGTAACCTCTTTTGCAAGGTCATTGTACTTACTCAAAATCCACTTATCTTCGATTGCAAGGTTCTTGGGAACATAAGGTGCATATTCATTCTCGTCAAGGTTCATAAGGATGAAACGAGCAGCATTCCAAATCTTATTGGCAAAGTTACGGCTTGCCTCAACCTTTTCGTCAGAGAAACGCATATCGTTTCCGGGGCTGTTACCTGTTGCAAGAGTAAATCTCAATGCGTCAGCACCATACCGGTCGATAATCTCAAGTGGGTCAATACCGTTACCGAGAGATTTTGACATTTTTCTGCCCTGTGCGTCACGAACAAGACCGTGAATAAGAACAGTATCAAACGGAACTTCACCTGTGTATTCAAGTGCAGAGAAAATCATACGGGATACCCAGAAACCGATGATATCATAACCTGTTACAAGTGTATTTGTAGGATAGTAATGCTTCAAATCTTCTGTATCATCTGGCCAACCGAGTGTTGAGAATGGCCAGAGTGCTGATGAGAACCAAGTATCAAGAGTATCTTCGTCCTGACGGATATTAGCACTGTTACATTTTGGACAAGCAGTCAACTGCTCTTTAGTAACAATTGTTTCACCGCATTCGTCACAGTACCAAGCAGGAATTCTGTGTCCCCACCAGAGCTGACGGGAAATACACCAGTCACGAGTACCGTTCATCCAGTTAAGATAGTTCTTTGTAAATCTTTCGGGGATAAACTTTGTTTCGCCCTTTTCTACTGCTTCAATAGCAGGCTTTGCAAGGGGAACCATACGAACAAACCACTGTTTTGAAACCATTGGCTCAATTGTGTTATGACAACGGTAGCAAGTGCCAACCTCGTGCTTGCGTGGTTCAACTTCTTTGAGGTAACCGCCTGCTTTAAGGTCCTCAAGGATTGCTTTTCTTGCTTCCATTGTGGTCATACCTGCATATTTGCCGCAGTCAAGAACTTCAGGCTCGTTTTCTGTTGCTCTGCCACTTGCGATAAGCTCGTCGGCAATTCTCTTGTCCTCTGCACCAGTGAGATGACCGTCATAAGTAAATGTACGAACAATAGGAAGATTATTTCTTTGACCAACTTCAAAGTCATTAGGGTCGTGAGCAGGAGTGATTTTAACAACACCTGTACCCTTTGTCATATCAGCGTGTTCGTCACATACAATCGGAATTTCTTTATTAAGAAGCGGTAAAATTACATGGCAACCGTGAAGATGCTTATATCTTTCGTCCTCTGCATTGATGGCAACTGCTGTATCACCAAGCATTGTTTCGGGACGGGTTGTAGCTAATTCAAGCTGTTCGCCTGTTTCTTTAACTGTGTAAAGAAGATGCCAAAAGCTACCATCTTTTTCTTCGTATTCAACCTCGGCGTCTGAAATTGATGTGTTACAGCAAGGACACCAGTTAACCATACGGTTACCTCTGTAAATCAAATC
>CAZTLU010000031.1:0-17500 GCA_964614605.1 uncultured Eubacteriales bacterium | reverse complement strand
ACTTGGTGCGGTTAATTAAATTTTAATCTGACTTCGATTTGCTATTTCTTTTGTATTGTGTTAAAATAAAAACATCACATAAAAGGATATTGTTATGAAAAAGCTTTTTGAAAAATACCGTGAATTGATTATATATATTGTATTCGGCACGCTGACAACGGCGGTGAATTATATAATTCACTTCTGTTTGCGCAGTTTGGGTGCGAATTATTATCTCGCTTTAAGTGTTGCTTGGGCGGGTGCGGTGCTTTTTGCATATATCACAAACAAGATTTTTGTTTTTAACAGTAAGGCAAAGGGCAAAGAGGCACTTCGGGAATTCGCACTTTTTGTGGGGGCGAGAGTGTTTTCGTACGGGCTTGAATTAGTGATTTCGTTCATATTCATTGATTTGGCTCACGCTGACCGATTTGTATGGGAGCCCTCGTTTATTGAAGCAGAAATCCCCGCGGGCGAATTGATAGTAAAAACCTTTGCGCAGATTTTCATTGTGCTTTCAAACTACATTTTCAGCAAATTGGTTATATTTAAAAAGAATAAGTAATATGTATATACAGTGTAAAAGTGTATTTTTATACATTTATTCACTGTATATTTTTAGCTTTTTCAAGTTTTTTTGCATAAATGCTTGATTTTTCTGAATTATGGTTGTATAATCACCTCAAAAATTTAAATAAATTTACAAAGGAGTAGATTTGAAATGAAAAAAATGATGAAAGTTCTTTCAGTTGTTCTTGCTCTTGTACTTATCGCCCTCTGCTTCGCAGCTTGCGGTGGTAAAGAGGATACACTTAAAGTTGGCGTTCAGACAAACACAACAGGTCACCTTTACACATCATGGGACTTCGGCGAAGATGTAGCAGTTGCTTATAACAACGGTGCTCTTGCAGTAGAAGCTCTTAAAAACGGTAAGGTTGACTGCGTTATCATTGACAACGAGCCGGCAAAGGCTTATGTTGCAGCTAACACTGGTCTTAAAATCCTTGACACAGAATATGCAGTTGAAGATTACGCTATCTGCTTCCAGAAGGGTAACACAGAGCTTAAAGATGCAGTTGACGGCGCACTCAAAGACCTTATTGCTGACGGTTCAGTTAAGAAAATCGTTGACAAGTACATCAATGATTCAGGTGAAGCACTTGTTGGTGTTCCTGTTGAGGCGGTTGACACAGACAAACCAAACCTGACAATGGCTACAAACGCTGAATTCCCACCTTATGAATACATTGATGGCGATATGTACTACGGTATCGACGTTGAAGTTGCAAAGATTATTGCTGACAAACTCGGTTATGACCTTGTTATCGCAAATATCGACTTTGATGCAATCATCCCCGGTGTTCAGTCAGGCAAATACTCAATGGGTATGGCTGGTATGACAGTTACTGAAGACAGACTTAAGAGCGTTGATTTCTCAACAACATATGCAACAGGTGTTCAGGTTGTTATCGTTTCAGAAGACAGCAAAATTCAGTCTATTGACGACCTTGACCCATACTATCTTCCTGCAGAATAATTGATTTTTTACACAAACGTTTCAGGGTGGAACATTTCCACCCTGAATTTTTGAGTTTATGAAAGGAGAGAATTTATGCTTGACCATATTATTGGTGTTTTGATTGCCTTTTTTGAAAGATTTAAAGAAGTAATGATTGAAGGCGACCGTTACAAGTTAATTCTTAACGGTCTTAAAAACACATTTACAATCACACTTGGTGCTTTGGCAATCGGTGTTGTTCTCGGTATTCTTGTTGCGGCAGTTCGCACATCTTTTGATAAAAACAGAGAGTCAATGAAGGCTCGTGGCGGTGTGGGTTATTATATTCTCGCTGTTTTAAATGCGATTTGCAAATTCTATCTTACAGTTACCCGTGGTACTCCCGTTGTTGTTCAGTTGATGATTTGTTATTTTGTTATTTTTGCTCTCGCAGATAATGGAATTCCTGTTGCGATTTTTGCATTCGGTGTAAATTCAGGTGCTTATGTTGCCGAGATTTTCCGTGCAGGTATTATGTCGATTGACCATGGTCAGTTTGAAGCAGGCAGAAGCCTTGGCTTTAACTATTTTCAGACAATGCGATTTATCGTTATTCCACAGATGTTCAAGGCAGTATTGCCAACGCTCTGTAACGAATTTATAGCACTTCTCAAAGAAACTTCTGTTGCAGGTTATGTTGGTGTTCTTGACCTTACAAAAGCAGGTAACACAATCGCGGGCAGAACCTATGAATATTTTATCCCACTTTTTTCAGTTGCAATCATTTATCTTGTTATGGTTATGATTTTGTCATGGCTTGTAGGTATCCTCGAAAGGAGGTTGCGTAAGAGTGACAGATAATGTACTTATTAAGGTTGAAAATCTCAAAAAGCACTATAACGGCGGTGATGTTAAGGCGCTTGACGGCATCAACTGCGAAATCAAAAAAGGCGAAGTAGTTGTTATTGTCGGCCCATCAGGTTCGGGTAAATCAACATTCTTGCGTTCACTCAACCTGCTTGAAATTCCCACATCGGGTAAAATCTGTTTTGACGGAACTGATATTACCGCTAAAAAGACAAATATCAACACTCATCGTCAGAGAATGGGTATGGTATTCCAGCATTTTAACCTTTTCCCCAATATGAATGTGCTTAAGAATATGACAAAAGCACCCGAAACACTTCTTAAAAAACCAAAGGCAGAGGCTGAAAAGCAGGCGCTTGAATTACTTGACCGCGTTGGTCTTAAGGACAGAGCAGACGCTTACCCCTCACAGCTTTCGGGCGGACAAAAACAGCGTGTTGCAATTGTTCGTGCTCTTTGCATGGAGCCCGAGGTTATGCTCTTTGACGAGCCTACATCAGCCCTCGACCCCGAAATGGTTGGAGAAGTACTCGATGTTATGAAAGACCTTGCACGCGAGGGTATGACAATGGTTGTTGTTACTCACGAAATGGGCTTCGCCCGTGAAGTAGGCACAAGAGTAATCTTTATGGATGAGGGCAGAATTATTGAGGAGAACACTCCCGAAGAATTCTTCACAAATCCGCAAAATCCCCGACTTAAAGACTTCCTTTCAAAAGTTCTTTAATGAATAAAAAAGTATCACCTTGGTAAAATATTACCGAGGTGATTTTTTATGAATAATAATTTAGATGTTCAGGCATATCTTGATAGTCTTCCTGTGTCGGTAAGAACCGCGATTGTGGAATCGGGTGCAAAATTCGATACGGTCGAGCAGCTTAAAGTTCTTGCCGCCGCGTATATGGGACAGGAAAATCAGTGAAATTAGTAGGGCGGGGGCTTGCTCCCGCCGTTGCTGTTTAAAGATGTTATTTATTTTATGTCATTCTGAGCGAAGCGAAGAATCTCAACTAAAGTGTTCAATCAAACAACGAGATTCTTCACTATGTTCAGAATGACTTTCTGTTTTATGCATCCGTGAAAAAAGGCTGAATTACATATCTTAATAAATTATAAAATCATTGTTGACAAACTTAAAAAAATACTATAAAATGTAATACAATCAATTAAATAGCCCCTATCAAAAACAGTGAAGAAAACAAGACATAATTCACTTGCTTTCAGAGAGTTGCCGTCAGGTGCAAGGCAACACAGTGTTTATGTGTATAGCTCATTTCGGAGTTGCATAAGTGAAATCATAGCTTATGACGGTTGACCCCGTTACAAAGTCGGACCTTGTTAGAGGTCGCAAAGGTCGGTTTATCCGATGAATTAGGGTGGTACCACGGTAGATTTTTCCATCGTCCCTATCAAATTTTCTTGATAGTGGGCGATTTTCATTTTGGAGGAGATTTTATATGAAACAAGGTTGCGAAAAGTATATTCCTTTCACACCAATCAACATTCCTGACAGACAATGGCCGTCAAAAACCATTACTGCACCGCCTGTGTGGTGCTCGGTTGACTTGCGTGACGGTAATCAGGCACTTATTGACCCTATGAATCTGCAGGAAAAAATTGAATACTTCAAAACACTTATAAACATCGGCTTTAAAGAAATTGAAGTTGGTTTTCCGTCAGCATCAGAGACCGAATACGAGATTTTGAGAACTCTTATTGAGAAGAATTTAATTCCCGATGATGTTACAATTCAGGTGCTTGTTCAAAGCCGTGAGCATCTTATAAGAAAGACCTTTGAGGCAATTGACGGCGCGAAGAATGTAATTATTCATTTTTATAATTCAACCTCAACTCTTCAGAGAAAGGTTGTTTTCAAAAAGGATATGGACGGTGTTATTGACATTGCCGTTCAGGGCGCAAAGCTCATTAAACAGCTTACTGACGAGTTGAAAGCTGAAAAAGATGTTAACATCCGCTATGAATATTCACCTGAAAGCTTCTCGGGTACAGAGATGGATAATGCAGTGCTTATCTGTGAAAAGGTTATGGAAGAGCTTGACATCAATGCCGATAACAAGATTATTCTTAATCTTCCTGCAACGGTTGAGGGCAGTACTCCCAACGGTTACGCTGACCAGATTGAATATTTCTGCCGTAATCTTAAAAATCGTGAAAATGCAATAATCAGCTTACATCCCCATAACGACCGCGGTACTGCAGTTGCCGCTGCAGAACTTGGCCTTTTGGCAGGTGCAGACAGAATTGAGGGTACTCTTTTCGGCAATGGCGAGAGAACGGGTAATGTTGACGTTGTAACTTTAGCTCTTAATATGTATACACAGGGCATTGACCCACAGCTTGATTTCTCACATATGAATGAAATCAAAGAAATGTTTGAGCGCACAACCAAAATGCCCGTTGACCCGAGAAAGCCCTACGGCGGTGAGCTTGTTTTCACTGCATTTTCAGGCTCTCATCAGGACGCTATCAACAAGGGCAAGGCTTATATGCGTGACAGCGGAACAGAATTCTGGGAAGTTCCTTATTTGCCCATTGACCCTGCGGATGTTGGCCGTGAATATGAGCCGATTATCCGTATCAACAGTCAGTCCGGCAAGGGCGGTGTTGCTTACATTATGGCGGAATATGGCTACAATATGCCAAAGGCAATGCACCCCGAATTCTCGAAGATTGTTCAGAAGGTTTGCGACGAAAGAGGCAAGGAGCTTCAAAAAGAAGAAGTTTATACACTTTTCCAACAGGAATATCTCAATGTTACAGGTCCCTACAAGCTTCTTAGCTATAAATTCTTTGAAGAGAGAGGACACGGCGAAGAGCAGTCAAGAGTTCATTTCGTTGGTACCATTCAGTACAACGGCAACGAGCCTCAGCAGATTGAGGGTATTTCAGCAGGTCCTATCGGCGCATTCTGTCAGGCTATGAATACAATCGGCCTTGGTGATTATCACTTCATCGACTACTCCGAGCATGCAGTTTCAGTGGGCTCTGATTCAAAGGCTGTCAGCTATATTCATATTACAGACCCCAACGGCAAGGATGTTTTCGGTATCGGTATGTCACACAATATCAACTATGCATCAATCAAGGGTATTCTTTGCGCGGTTAACCGTTGTTTACCTAATGTGGTTAGAAAGGACTAATTATTATGAAAAATTATAATATTGTAGTTTTAAAGGGTGACGGTATCGGTCCCGAAATCGTTGACGAGGCATTAAAGGTTCTTGATGCGGCAGGCGAAAAGTATGGCTTTAAGTTTGGTTATGATTATCAGTTAATCGGCGGTGTGGCTATTGATGAAACAGGCGAGCCGCTTCCGCAGGCAACAGTTGACGCCTGCAAAAAGGCTGACTGTGTATTCCTCGGTGCAGTTGGCGGTCCTAAATGGGACACACTTCCCGGTAATCAGCGTCCCGAAAAAGGTCTTTTAGGTATTCGCGGTGCTTTGGGACTTTATGCAAATCTTCGTCCCGCAAAGATTTTTGAGCCTCTCAAAAGCGCTTCACCAATCAAAGACAGTATTATCGGTGACGGACTTGACATTATGATTGTCCGTGAGCTTACAGGCGGTATTTATTTCGGTGAAAGAGGTCGCAAAGAGGTTGACGGCAACCCCGCAGCTTACGATACAGAAATGTATTCAGTACCCGAAATTGAAAGAATTGCAAGAACTGCCTATGAAATGGCAATGAAGAGGAATAAAAAGCTTACAAGCGTTGACAAGGCAAATGTGCTCGAAAGCTCAAGACTTTGGAGAGAAACTGTTATAAAGATGTCAGCGGAATACCCCGATGTTGAGCTCAACCATATGTATGTTGACAACTGCGCAATGCAGTTAGTTCGCAATCCCGGTCAGTTTGATGTCATTGTTACCTCAAATATTTTCGGTGATATTCTCTCTGATGAGGCTTCAATGATTAGTGGTTCAATCGGTATGCTTGCAAGTGCAAGTCTTGCGACAGGCAAAATGGGACTTTATGAGCCAATCCACGGCTCTGCACCCGACATTGCAGGTCAGCAGAAGGCTAACCCCTTGGCAACTATTCTTTCAGCTGCAATGATGCTTCAGTATTCATTTGATGAGGCTGACGCGGCAAAATCAATTGAAGATGCAGTTAACGAGGCACTCAAAATTGCCCGTACTCCTGATATTTATGAGGACGGCTTCAAGAAGGTAACAACCTCTGAAATGGGCGACCTTGTGGTATCACTTCTTAAATAAAAAAGATTTGTAGGGGACGATGCCCACATCGTCCCGTATTGAATTTTATTGCGGGCGGATGTGGGCATCCGCCCCTACTTTTTGAGGTAGTTATGAAAACTCTTTACATCAGCGATATGGACGGCACACTTTTACAAAGTGACGGCACTTTAAGTGAATATTCAAAGCAAAAGCTCAATAAGTTTTATGAAAAGGGAATTCCTTTCGCAGTGGCAACGGCGCGCAGTATGGTAAGTGCAATGCCGATTTTGGAGGGTGTTCAATTTGCCGCGCCTATTGTTCTTATGAACGGAGTTTTTGTCTATGACACCGAAACAAAGCAGGCGGTTAAATACCACGAAATTCCTCATTCTGCCTTGCAGAAAATTCTCGATTGCTTTTATGAGAAGAATTTACATCCATTTATGTTTCTTTACGGTGATGATTATAAGCTTTCAATCAAATATACCGAATTCGATAACGAGGGTATGAAAGAATTCTACGACGCCCGTGTTGATATGCTTGAGGGCAGATTCACGCAGACTGACGATTTGACGGTTATCCCCAAAGGTCAGCACCCTGTTTATGTGAATTACTATGCGTTGCCCGAAATCCTTGACCCTGTTGTTGAGGAGTTAAAGTCTATCCGCGAAATTGATTTCGCATATTATAAGGATAGCTATTCTGACGATTGGCTTATTGAGATTTATTCTCATACCGCGTCAAAGGCAAACGGCGCAAAAGAGGTGGCAGAAATAGTAGGAGCGGAAAAAATTACCGCTTTCGGTGATAATCTTAACGATATTATTATGCTCAAAAGTGCAGACAGAGCCGTTGTAGTTGAAAATGCAGTTTCTGAAGTAAAAGAAATTGCAGATGTGATTATCGGTGCAAATAATGAGGATAGCGTTGTGAAATTTATCGCCGGGGATGTTGACAAATCAGCGGAAAAATAGTTAAATATAGTGTATATAAATTTTGTAAAAGGTGAGAATTATGGAAAACACCGTAGAGAAAAAGAAAATAGTTTTAAGTGCAATTCAGCCCACGGGTACTCCCACATTGGGCAACTACCTCGGTGCACTTAAAAATTGGAAGAATATGAAGGATGATTACAACTGCCTTTATGCAGTTGCAGATTTGCATTCATTAACTGTTCGCCCCGAGCCTGCACAGCTTCGCAAAAACACAATGGAATTGTATGCTATTCTTTTGGCATTGGGTCTTGACCCCGAAGAAAGCATTGTGTTTATTCAGAGCCATGTGCCCCAGCACGCACAGCTTGCGTGGCTCTTGAATTGTTGCACACAGTTTGGCGAAGCGGCAAGAATGACACAGTTTAAGGATAAGAGTGAAAAGCACCCTGAAAATGTCAATGTTGGTCTTTTCACATATCCGATTCTTATGGCGGCGGATATTCTTCTTTATCAGGCAGATTATGTGCCCATCGGTGCCGACCAGAAGCAACATCTTGAAATTGCCCGCGATATTGCCGAGCGTTTCAACACAGTTTACGGCAATACATTCACATTGCCCGAACCATTTATCGGCAAGGTTGGTGCCCGCGTAATGTCTTTACAAGACCCTACCGCTAAAATGAGTAAATCTGACCCCAATCCCCGAAGCTATATTTCAATGCTTGATGATGACAATGTGATTGTCAAGAAAATCAAGAGTGCCGTAACTGACAGCGAAGCAAAGGTAAGATATGCCGAGGGCAAAGAGGGCATCAATAACCTTATGGGTATTTACTCTTGCTGCACAGGTCTTTCATACGAACAGATTGAAAAGGATTTTGACGGCAAGGGCTACGGTGATTTCAAGACGGCGGTTGCCGAGGCAGTTGTTGAAGAATTAAGGCCATTCAAGGCAGAATTCAACCGTCTTGTAAATGATAAAGCATATCTTAACGAGTGTGCAAAGAACGGCGCAGAAAAGGCAAGCCGATTTGCACAGAGAACACTCAATAAGGCAATGAAAAAGTCCGGACTTTATATGCTGTAATTTGATTATTTTTTCTCAATACCGCGTGTCATTCGGCTCGCGGTATTTTTATACGGCATTACCCCGATTTTGTACTATTGTCATTACCCCAAATAAGTACTATGGTAAAATTCTGTTAGGTGATGAAAATGTATATATATCCAAGATTAAAAGATTTGCGTGAAGATAAAGAGTTAAACCAAACTGAAATTGGACAATTATTAGGAACATCTCAAAAGCAATACAGTCGTTGGGAAACAGGTGAAACAGAGATTCCTTTTCACCACTTGATTACATTAGCAGAATTTTACAATGTGTCGCTTGACTATATTGCAGGGATTACAAATACATTTTGCGAGTTACCAAAAAAATAATCGGTAGGGCGGGGGCTCAGCTCCCGCCGTTTTGTTTAGTATAGCATTTATTTAGGTGTAGTAACTTCGTAGGGGCAGTTCACGAACTGCCCGAAAAAGTGTTATATCAAACTAAAAGCGGGCGCTTCGTGAAACGCCCATACAAAGTTGGTTGTTCTACATTAATAATATTTCAATCTGCGTCGCAGACCCTTAATTTTGCGTTTTGCACTTTGCGTTTTTCATTATATATGTTAATGTTTTTTCAATAAAAATGTTGACATATATTTATTGTAGTGCTAAAATATTCTACAATCAGCAAACAGAGGTAATATTATGAAAGCTCTTAATTTCGCAGCTGAATACTTTTACTTTAGCTTTTACTTTACAAAGTCAAAGGCTTGTTTCACTGCGGAAAGATAAAGATTGCTGAAATAATTTGCATTTTATCTCACGGTGGAACACAACACTGTGAGATTTTTTTATTGAAGGAGTAAGAAATATGGTAGTAATTCTTAAAAATCAGGTTGACCCTGCAAAAGTCGAAAATTTAACCAAATGGTTACACGACCAGAACCTTGTAATCAACGAGGTTGTGGGTGAATACCAGACAATTTTAGGCCTTATCGGTGACACAAGCCGAGTGGACATTGACCTTATTCAGAGCCTTGACATTGTTGAGGATGTAAGACGAATTTCAGAGCCTTACAAATGCGCAAACAGAAAATTCCACCCCGATGACACAGTAATTGATGTTGAGGGTTATAAAATAGGCGGCGGTAACTTCCAGTTTTTTGCAGGTCCTTGCTCAATTGAATCAAGAGAGCAGATTTTAAGCATTGCAAAGGATGTTAAAGCGGCAGGTGCAAACTTCCTTCGCGGCGGTGCTTTCAAG
The DNA here is from genome assembly GCA_964614605.1 of uncultured Eubacteriales bacterium. GTDB lineage: Bacteria > Bacillota > Clostridia > Oscillospirales > Acutalibacteraceae > Fimenecus. The sequence goes on along the minus strand of CAZTLU010000031.1, from coordinate 7,706 downwards.
CCCCGTACTTCACCATATGCTTTCCAAGGTATGAGAGGCGAAGGTCTTGAATTGATGCTTGAGGCTAAAAAAGTGACAGGAATGCCCATTGTTACAGAAATTATGGACGCTTCGCATATTCCGCTTTTCGAGCATGTTGACATTATTCAGGTTGGCGCACGCAATATGCAGAACTTCGAGCTTTTAAAAGAATTGGGACATCTTGACAAGCCCATTTTCTTAAAGCGCGGTCTTTCAAGCACATTCCAAGAGCTTTTGATGAGTGCCGAGTATATTATGGCAGGCGGTAATGAAAAGGTTATTCTTTGCGAGCGCGGTATTCGTACTTTTGAAACTGCAACAAGAAATACTCTTGATTTATCGGCAGTTCCAATGCTTAAAGAGAAATCACATCTTCCCGTAGTTATTGACCCATCACACGCATCGGGTATTGCACGCTTTGTTAAGCCAATGTCATTGGCGGCGGCAGCCTGCGGTGCAGACGGTCTTATGATTGAGGTGCATAACGACCCCGCAAAAGCACTTTGCGACGGTCCTCAGGCACTCACACCTCCACAGTTCACAGATGTTGTGAATTCAGTAAATAAAGTGTTGGAAGCAGTAAAATAAGGTGATTAAATGAAAGTCGGAATTATCGGATTGGGTCTTATGGGCGGTTCACTTGCCAAGGCTATAAGCTTTGGTACAGAGCATACCGTCTGGGGAACAAACAGAAGCCCCGAGGCAGTGCAAAAAGCACTTTTCGTGGGCGCAATTGAAAAAGAACTCACAAAAAACGATTTGTGTGAGTGCGATTTGGTGATTGTTTCCCTTTACCCCCAAGCATCAATTGATTACATAATAGAAAATGCTGAAAAATTCAAAAAGGGTGCAATAGTTATGGATATAAGCGGTGTTAAACGCTATGTCTGTGACGCGCTTTACGATTGCGCAAAGGAAAACGGATTTGTATTTGTGGGTGCGCACCCAATGGCAGGACTTCATCTTTCGGGCTTTGAGCATTCAACGGCTAAAATCTTCAACAATTCTTCAATGATTCTTACTCCTTATGAGGATACTCCGGTAGAATGTGTCAATGCAATCAAAGAGCTTTTCTTAAAAATCGGTTTTACCAATATTCAGATGTCAACTCCCGATGAGCACGACAAAATTATCGCCTTTACTTCACAGCTTGCCCATGTGGTTTCAAATGCTTATGTTAAAAGTCCCAATGCGCAAATTCATAAAGGATTTTCGGCAGGCAGTTATAAGGACTTAACAAGAGTTGCATATCTTAATGAGCATATGTGGTCGGAATTATTCCTTGAAAACCGCGATAATCTTATAAATGAGATTGACGCGATAGTCAATAATTTAGTACAATATAAAGAAGCGATGGAAAACAACGACCGCGAAAAGCTTACCGAGCTTTTGCGTGACGGCAGAATTTTAAAAGAAAAGATTGACGGGTGAAGAAAATGGAAATCGTAAAGGTTTCAGCTTCAAAAGAATATAATGTGCATATCGGCTCGGGATTTTTGGATAATGTGGGCGAAATGCTTCGTGAAATCAAAAAACCTTGCCGAGTGGTAATCGTTTCTGATGATACGGTGTTTTCACTTTACGGCGAGAGAGTTAAAAAAGCTTTGACCGACAGCGGATATGCGGTTTGCGAATTTGTATTTCCCCACGGTGAAGAATCAAAATCCCTTGAGAATTTCGGTAAAATTCAGGAATTCTGCGCCGAAAACAGTATTACAAGAACTGATTTGTTCGTGGCTCTCGGCGGCGGTGTTACGGGGGATTTGACAGGCTTTGCGGCGGCTTCATATCTTCGCGGAGTTGATTTTGTGCAAATTCCCACAACGGTGCTTTCAATGGTGGATTCTTCGGTGGGCGGTAAAACTGCGGTCAATTTAAAGGCGGGCAAAAATCTTTGCGGTGCGTTTTATCAGCCAATCGCCGTTTATGCAGATTGTGAAACGCTGAACACTCTACCCGAAGAAACTTTCAATGAGGGTTGCGCCGAGGTTATAAAATACGGTATGATTTTAGACGGCGAATTCCTCACCTTCTTAAAAAATAACGATATTAGAGAAAATATAGAATATGTAATCAAGCGTTGCGTTGAAATCAAGCGTGATGTTGTTGACCGCGATGAGTTTGAAAACGGTGAGAGAAAGCTCTTGAATTTCGGCCACACAATCGGTCACGCTATTGAAAAATGCAGTCATCTTACAATTTCTCACGGCAATGCGGTGGCAATCGGAATGGTAATTGCAACCCGCGGAGCATATAAAATGGGGCTTGTAAATGAGAATTTTACAGAAATGCTTATTGAAATTCTCAAGGCGAACGGTCTGCCCATAACTTGCGAATTCACCGCTGAAGAATTGTACAGGATTTCGCTTTCTGACAAAAAGAGAAGTCTTGACACAATTTCGTTGATTATCCCCGAAAAATACGGACTTTGCAAAATCGAGAAAATCTCGGTTGAAAAGCTTAAAGAATTTATAGAAGCAGGATTGAATTAAATGAATGTTATTTGCACCCCCGCCAATGTGTCGGGCAAAATCAAGGCAATTTCATCAAAGTCAGACGCTCACAGACTTCTCATCTGCGGGGCTTTGGCAGATGCGCCCACAAAGGTGCATTGCAATGTGATGTCAAAGGACATTGCGGCAACTGTGGATTGTCTTAAAAATATGGGTGCAGAAATAGAGGTTGACGGCGATATTATCACCGTTAACCCCAATAAATTTAATGAAAAAGCAGAGCTTGATTGCGGCGAGAGCGGGTCAACTCTGCGTTTTTTGCTTCCCGTGGTGTCGGCTCTCGGCATTGATGCGATGATTACAGGCCATGGCAGACTTCCCGAAAGACCAATTTCACCCTTAAAGGAAGAAATGGAGCGAATGGGAGTAGTTTTTTATAACGGAAGTAATTTCCCGTTGCATTTAACGGGTCAATTGCAAGCAGGGGAGTATGAAATCCTCGGCAATGTGAGTTCACAGTTTATTACAGGACTTTTATTTGCTTTGCCATTACTCAACGGTGACAGTAAAATAAAGCTTATTCCACCCGTTGAGTCCCGTTCATATTTGAATATTACACTTTCTGCACTTCGCAAATTCGGTGTTGAAATTGAAGAGAAAGAAAATTTATACATAATAAAAGGTAATCAGAAATACATCTCACCAAAAGAAATTACCGTTGACGGTGACTGGTCCAATTCTTCGTTTTTCCTCTGTGCAGGGGCACTCAATGAGAACGGCGTTACGGTTGAGGATTTGGACATAAACTCACCCCAAGGGGATAAGGCAATTCTTAAGGTTCTTGAAAATATGGGTGCAGAGGTTAAAATCAACGGCACAGAAATTACCGTAAAAAAGAATAAACTTAACGGGATTACGGTTGACGCGGCGGATATTCCCGATGCGGTGCCGATTATTTCAATTGTGGCATCGGCTTGCGACGGTGAAACGAGAATTATAAACGCAGGCCGTCTGCGAATTAAAGAAAGCGACCGTATAAAATCGGTTGTTGATATGCTCACCGCGGTTGGCGGTAAAGTGGAAGAAACTGACGACGGAATGATTATTCGCGGCGGTGCTGATTTAAAGGGAGGCACAATTGAGGGCTGTAATGACCACAGAATTGTAATGTCGAGTGCAATCCTTTCGTCAATCTGCAAATCGAATGTAACAATAACAGATTATAAAGCGGTTGAAAAATCATATCCCCACTTTTTTGAAGATTTTAACTTAATGGGAGGTAACGCAAATGTCATCAATGACAGGTGAAAAAATTAAAATATCAGTTTTCGGTCAGTCACATTCCAACGGAATTGGTGTTGTGATTGACGGACTTCCCGCGGGCAAAAAGATTGATTTTGAAAAGGTGCAGGAATTTATGGAGCGTCGTGCACCGGGCAGAAATCAGTATTCAACCGGGCGCAAAGAACCCGATATGCCCGAAATCGTTTCGGGACTTGTAAACGGTGTAACCTGCGGTGCACCTCTTTGTGCGGTGATTTACAATAAAAATCCTCATTCGGCAGATTACAATAACATAATTGACACACCCCGACCCTCACACGCTGATTATTCGGGCCATGTTCGTTATAACGGCTTTAATGATGTTTCGGGTGGCGGTCATTTTTCGGGCAGACTTACTGCTCCTCTCTGCTTTGCGGGTGCGGTTTGTATGCAGATTTTAGAGGAAATGGGCGTGAAGGTTCAGGCTCATATTCTTAAAATTAAAAATGTAAGTGATGATAAATTCAACCCTGTAAATGTAGAAGATTACCAAATCGGCAAAAAGGATTTTCCTGTAATCAATATGCAAGCAGGGGAGCAGATGAAAACGGTAATTGACAATGCCCGCGAAAATTGTGACTCCGTTGGCGGTGTGATTGAATGTGCCGTAACAGGAGTTAAGGCTGGCTACGGCGACCCCATGTTTGATGGTGTTGAAAACAGGCTTGCGAAAAACATTTTCGGTATCCCTGCGGTTAAGGGCATTGAATTCGGCAACGGCTTCGGTGCAACAGAGCTTTTCGGCAGTGAAAATAATGATGATTTCTGCATTGTTGACGGTGAAATCAAAACTGTCACTAATAATGCAGGCGGAATTAACGGCGGAATTACAAACGGTATGCCAATTGTTTTTGATGTGGCATTTAAGCCGACTCCCTCAATTTATAAAGAGCAGAACAGCGTAAGCCTTGCAAACAAAACTGAAGAAAAATTGCAGATTAAAGGCAGACACGACCCTTGCATTGTACAAAGAGCAGTTCCCGTGGTTGAAGCAGTAACTGCATTCACGCTCCTCGATATAATAATGTAGGGCTATTTCCTGATTAGGCTCCACCCTTGAGGGGGAGCTGTCATTTTCGTAGAAAATGACTGAGGGGGGTATCAAATAAAATCCCCCCTTCCGTCACTTGCGGTGCTCGTGACACCTTCCCCTCGCGGGGGGAAGGCTATTCATTTTTTCGACTACAATGCAAATATATGTTCAATTAAATAGGTGATAATATGGAAGACCTTTCAAAAATCAGAGAAAAAATAAATGAAATCGACAATCAGATAGTTGAGCTCTGGAAAGAGCGAATGGAAACTTGCTTGGCGGTTGCACAGTATAAAAAAGAGAACAATATGCCCGTGCTTGATGCAAAGCGTGAGCGTGAGCTCTTAAACCGCATTGGCAATATGGCGGGCGAAGAGCTTGATGTTTACTCCCGCGTGCTTTATGATACAATTATGAATGTGTCACGCTCTTATCAGCACAAATATTTGCACCGTGACGGCGAGCTCACTGAAAAAATCAAATCAGCAGTTGAAAATACTGAAAATTTATTTCCGCAAAAAGCGATGGTTGCTTGTCAGGGCGTTGAGGGTGCTTATTCGGGCCTTGCCTGTGAAAAACTTTTCAAATACCCCACAGTATCATACTTTAAGACTTGGCACGATGTTGTGAATGCGGTTGAAAAAGGGCTTTGCAAATATGGCGTTCTGCCCATTGAAAACAGTACCGCAGGCAGTGTTAACGGTGTTTACGATTTAATGGCAGAGCATAATTTCTATATTGTGAAAAGCTTCCGCCTTAAAATAAATCATTGCCTTTTAGGTAATCACGGTGCAAAGCTTGACGATATAAAAGAGGTTTATTCGCACGAGCAGGCACTCAATCAGTGCAGCGAATTTTTGCGAATGCATAGCGATATTAAGGTAAATGTCTGCGAAAACACCGCAGTTGCGGCAAAAATGGTTATGGAAAGCGGTCGCAAGGATGTTGCCGCAATTTCATCAGAAAACTGCCGTGAGCTTTACGGTATGTCGCTTATTTCTGACGATGTTCAGAATAAAGACAACAATTATACCCGTTTTATCTGCATTTCAAAGGATATGGAAATTTATCCCGGTGCTGACAAAACAAGCTTTGTGCTCACTTTGCCACATCGCCCCGGTTCACTTTATCATATTCTTGCTCGTTTTTATGCTCTGGGTATAAATGTTATCAAGCTTGAAAGCCGACCGATGCAGAACAAGGATTTTGAATTTATGTTCTATTTTGATATGGCGGCTTCGGTTTATGAGGATGCATTCTACGAAATTCTTGAACAGCTCAATGACGAGTGCGAATATTTCCACTATTTAGGCAGTTATTCGGAGGTAATGTGATTATGTATGGACTTTTAGGCGAACACTTGCCCCATAGCTTTTCACCCCGGATTCACTTGGCTTTGGGTAATGAGAATTATAATCTTTTTGAGATAGCACCCGAAAATCTCGAAAAGTTTATGCACGAGCATAATTTCAACGGAATAAATGTGACAATACCTTATAAAAAAGCGGTTATTCCTTATCTTGATGTGATTTCACCTGAGGCAGAGAAAATCGGCGCGGTGAATACAATTACAGTTCGTGACGGCAAGCTTTACGGCGACAATACTGACTATTTCGGCTTTGTTTATATGCTTGAAAAGTCGGGAATAAGCGTTGAGGGTAAAAAAGCGGTAGTCCTTGGCGGCGGCGGTGCTTCTGCAACGGTGCAGGCGGTGCTTCGCGACTTCGGGGCAAAAGAGGTTATCGTTGTTGACCTTAACACAGAGAATAATTATGACAATCTTTATCTTCATTTTGACGGTGAGATTATCGTGAATACAACTCCCGTGGGAATGTACCCCAATAATTTGAAATCCCTCGTAAATCTTGACGACTTTAAGAATTTATGCGGTGTGCTTGATGTGGTGTATAATCCGCTTAAAACAAAATTGATTTTAGATGCTGAAGAAAGAAATATTCCTTGCTCCGCAGGACTTTCAATGCTTGTGGCTCAGGCAAAAAAGGCTCACGAAATCTTTTTTGATACAAAGCTCGACACCGCAATTTGCGAAAAGATTGAAAAGGTCTTGCAAATGGAAATGTGCAATATTGTGCTTATAGGTATGGCGGGCTGCGGCAAATCAACCGTAGGCAACGCGCTTGCAAAGCTTCTCAATAAAGAACTTGTTGACACTGACGAAATGATTGTGAATACAGAAAACAAGCCCATTCCCGAAATTTTTGCGGAAAAGGGTGAGGATTATTTCCGTTGGTGCGAAAATGTTGCGGTTAATCTTGCGGGCAAAGGAAAAAGTCAGATTATAGCAACGGGTGGCGGTGTTGTAACCCGACCTGAAAATTATCAGCCGTTAAAACAGAACGGAATTATAGTTTTCATCAACCGTGATGCAGATTTGCTACCCACAAACGGCAGACCCCTGTCGCAAATGCACGGTGTTAAGGCTCTTTATGAAAAAAGAATGCCGCTTTACCGCGATTTTGCCGATATTGAAATTGACGGCAACGGCACAATTGACGAGGTTGCAGAAAGAATTGCAAAGGAGCTTGAAAAAATATGAAAATCCTTGTAATCAACGGACCAAATATAAATATGCTTGGTATTCGTGAGCCGGGTATTTACGGCAGTGATAATTATAAAAGTTTGCTTGAAAAAATCGCCAATTGGGCAAAAGAGCTTGATTGTGAAGTGAAATGCTTCCAGTCAAATCACGAGGGTTCAATTGTTGATGAAATTCAGGCGGCATACGGCGAATTTGACGGCATTGTTATAAATCCCGCCGCATACACCCACACAAGCGTTGCAATTTTAGACGCGCTTAAATCCGTGGCAATCCCCGCAGTTGAGGTTCATATTTCAGATGTGACCAAGCGCGAGGA
>CAZTLU010000030.1:0-18296 GCA_964614605.1 uncultured Eubacteriales bacterium | reverse complement strand
ATGGTCGATTTTAGTAATACATCAAATTGAAAAGAGTTCGACAAAACCCAATTTGCAAAACAAATATATATTTGCTTTGCAGACCATAATTCAGCATTACGCATTCAGCATTAAAAAAGTCGGTCATTTCTGACCGACTTTTTTCTGTTATTCTTCGTCAACCTTTGAGTCGGCGATAACCTTTTCAACAATGTTCTGGGGTGCCTGCTCATAGCGTGCAAACTCAAGTGAGAATGAGCCTCTGCCTGCTGTTACTGAACGGAGAACTGTTGTGAAGTCGCCCATTTCTGCCATAGGAACTTCTGCGGTGATTTCCTGCATCTTGGGTTCGTCTGCGGGTCCCATACCGAGAACACGACCGCGGCGCTTTGTGATATCACCCATAATATCACCGAGGTTGTCGTCGGGCATACGGGCTACGAGTGTTCCAACGGGCTCAAGAATTGTGGGGTCAGCCTTTGGAATACCTGCTTTGTAAGCCAAAGAAGCGGCAGTCTTGAATGCCATTTCAGATGAGTCAACGGGGTGGTACGAGCCATCGTAAAGAGTAGCCTTAACGCCAACCATTGGGTAGCCTGCAAGAACACCCTTCTGAACGCAATCACGAAGTCCCTTTTCAACTGCGGGGAAGAAGTTCTTGGGAACTGCGCCGCCGAATACTTCTTCTGCAAAGATAAGCTCTTCACTGTCGCAGGGCTCAAAGCGGATATGTACATCACCAAACTGACCGTGACCGCCTGACTGCTTCTTGTGTTTACCCTGTGCCTCGGCTGACTTGCGGATTGTTTCTCTGTAAGCAACCTTGGGAACTGTCAAATCAACTTCAACGCCGAATTTGTTCTTAAGCTTTGAAACAACAACATCAAGATGCTGTTCGCCAAGACCTGAAAGAACCTGTTCTTTTGTTTCTTTATTGATAGCGAATGTGATTGTGGGGTCTTCTTCCATAAGTCTGAAAAGTCCCTGTGCAACCTTTTCTTCTTCGCCTTTTTTACGAACCTTAACTGCCATTGAAAGACAGGGGTTAGGAGCGTCAACACCGTCAAGAATTACGATATTCTTTGCGTCGCAAAGTGTGTCACCGGTTTTCACGCCTGCAAGCTTTGTAACAACGCCGATGTCACCTGCAATAATCTCTTTAGCGTCTTCCTGCTTGCCACCCTTAACGGTAACGATTTTACCCATCTTTTCTGTTTCGCCTGTGCGAACATTGTAAGCGGGAACATCTGCAGAAAGCTTACCTGAAACTACCTTGAAGAATGACATTTTACCAACGAATGGGTCAGCAACTGTCTTGAAGCAGATTGCTGCAAGAGGACCGTTGATATCGCAAGGAAGAATTGCGTCTGCGCCGTCTTCTGTCTTTGCTGTTTCGCCTGCATAACCGTATGCACCGGGAACTGACCATGCAAGGTTGTAAAGAAGCTGGTCAACGCCTGCGCAGGTAAGACCTGAAACAGCGTAAACGGGATAAATTGAGCCGTCAAAAATACCTGTGCAAAGGCCCTTGAGGATTTCTTCCTGTGTGAAAGCCTCGCCCTCAAAGAATTTTTCCATAAGCTCGTCATCTGTGGTAGCAACTGCTTCCATAAATGCTGATGTCATTTCTTCAATAACGGGGTCTGCGGGCATTGCAACCTTTGTTGCCTTACCGTCTGCACCGTATTCATATGCCATACCTGTCATAAGGTTAACATAAGATTTTGTAACATTACCCTCCATATAGGGAATAATTGTGGGGCAAAGCTTGTTGCCGTAGGTTTCTTTAAGAGCCTCAAATGTTTTGTAGAAGCTTCTGTGGTCAGAATCTGTTTTTGTAATAGCAAAGAATTTTGCAAGGCCTCTCTTTTCGGCTGCCTTGAATGCTTTTTCTGTACCAACGTCAACGCCTGAACCTGCGCTTGTAACGATAAGCACTGCTTCTGCCGCACGAACTGCCTCTGCCGCGCCGTTTTCAAAGTCGAAAAGACCGGGAGCGTCAATAATATTTAACTTTGTGTTATCCCATTCAATAGCTGCCATTGCAGATGAAACTGATGACTTTCTTCTCTTTTCTTCTGCGTCGAAGTCAAGAACTGTGTTGCCGTCTGCAACCTTACCAAGTCTGTCTGTTGCGCCTGCAAGATAAAGCATTGCTTCACAAAGAGTAGTTTTTCCTTTTCCGCCGTGACCAAGCACAGCAATATTTCTGATGTTGTTTGAGGTATAAGCCTTCATAAGCCTTCCCTACCTTTCCGTTAGTGTACCTTTTATGTGAAAAATTAATAGAATTTTTCAGCACTTTAAAGGAATTATAGCATAATTGACCAAGCAATGCAACTATGTTTTTATAAGTTTTTAAATATATTTTATTTCAGCAAAATCATTTTAAACTCTGATATATGAATTATAATATGTCGAACAGAACAACCAATTGAGTAAGTCATTCTGAGCGTAAGCGAAGAATCTCTCCAACGGTAACATATCAAACAACAGAGATTCTTCGTCGCGATGCTCCTCAGAATGACTTGCTTTTTAAAATTAATGTATTATTAAAATCGACCATCAAACAATGTGGGGTCGCTTCACGAAGCGACCGTTCTAAATTTCCTGATAATCTAATTCGGGCGATTCGTGAATCGCCCCTACAACCTACCATATTGGTAAGATATATAATCGCGTCGCAGACCCTTAATTACGAATTACGCATTACGAATTGTATATCCAAATGACCTTTTTCTGTTGATTTTTTAATATGTGAAATGTATAATGAATATGTATGAAAATTAAAAGGAGCTGTGAAATTATGTTACCTCCCGTAATTGAATTTTTAAAGGATAAAACCGTGCTTATTCTCGGCTTCGGCAGAGAGGGAAGAAGCACATATAATTACATAAGAAAATATTTGCCTGAAAAGGTGCTTGGCATCGGCGACGGCAGAGAGCAGAAAATCGACGACCCGAATGTTGAATATTACTGCGGTGAGGATTATCTTTCACACATCGGCGAATTCGATGTGGTTATGAAAAGCCCCGGAATTTCATTTGTGAATGTGGATATTCCCGATGGTACATATGTGACCTGTCAGACAGATTTGTTTATGAAATATGCACCCTGCAAAAAAATCGGTGTTACGGGCTCAAAGGGTAAAACCACCACATCAACACTTACATACAAAATGCTTTGTGCGGGCGGTATTGATTGTGAATTGATGGGTAATATGGGACTTCCCGTATTTGATTATATTGAAGAAATGACAGAGGAGAAAATCGCAGTAATCGAACTGTCCTCGCATCAGCTTGAATTCACAAGAAGTTCACCCGATGTTTCAATCCTTACAAACATTTACGAAGAGCACCTTGAACACTACAAGGGCGGTATGACAGGATATGTTAACGCAAAGCTCAATATTGTAAGACATCAGAATGAAAATAATACCTTTATATATAACGGTACGCAGGGCGTTGAGCCTTATCTTGATTTAAATGAAGTAAAATCCAATACAATCGCTGTCAAAAAAGACGCTGATTTGCCCTTTGAAATCGAAAATATTCACCTTGCGGGTGAGCATAACCGCCACGATGTGCTTTATGCCTTTACGGCGGCTTCAAAATTCGGTGTAACTGCTGAAAACGCAAAAAAAGCCATTGACGATTTTGAGGGTATTGAGCACAGAATGGAAAATGTGGGCAAGTTCAAGGGTGTTACATTCTATAACGATTGCATTGCTACCATTCCTCACGCGGTAATGTGTGCGGTGAACGCAATCAAAGCGAATACGCTGATAATCGGCGGTAAAGACCGTGGAATTGACTACACAGATTTCGCCGTTGACCTTGAAAACAGTAATTTGTCGGTAATTATCGGCACAAAGACCACGGGGCATAAGATTATTGATATGATGACCGCCAACGGCACAAGTAAAAAGCTGATTAAAGCCGAAAATCTTGAAGAGGCAGTAAAATCTGCATACGAAAGCACAAAAGCAGACGGTGTTTGCATTCTTTCCCCCGCGGCATCAAGCTATAACGAATATAAAAACTTTGAAGAAAAGGGCAGACATTACAAAGAACTCATAAAAAAATACGGAGTGTAAATTATGAACTTAACCGAAAAACAAATAAGCTTTGAATATAAATTCAAGGGTAAAATCGTGAATATGCGCGTTGATGATGCGCTTCTTCCCAACGGAACAGTTGCAAAGCGTGAAATCGTTGAGCATAACGGCGGTGTTTGCGTTGCACCGCTTGATAATGATTACAATCTGTATTTTGTGAAGCAATTCAGATATCCCTATATGGAAATCGTGACCGAGCTCCCCGCGGGCAAGCTCGAAAAGGGTGAGGACCCCTTTGAAGCGGGCAAACGCGAATTAAAGGAAGAAACGGGCGCAGTTGCCAATAAATATATTTCTCTCGGCAAGCTTTATCCCACTCCCGGTTATTGTGGCGAGATTATTCATATGTATCTTGCGACAGAGCTGGAATTTGGCGAACAAAATCCCGATGATGACGAATTTTTAGAGGTTTATAAAATTTCACTTTCAAAAGCCGTCGAAATGGTAATGAACGGTGAATTGCCCGACAGTAAAACACAAACTATGATTTTGAAAATCAATCAGTTGAAAAGTGAGGGCAAAATATGAAGTTGGTTCTTGCGTCAAGGTCGCCAAGACGAAGCGAAATACTTAAAAATGCAGGTATAGATTTTACCGTTCGTGTAGCCGATGCAGACGAAACAATCCCCGCGGGAACAAGCCCCGAAGATGCGGTTGTATTTCTTGCCGCACGCAAGGCTATGGCGGTGGAAAGAGCAGAAGATGAAACCGTGCTGGGCGCTGATACAGTTGTGGTGCTCGACGGCGAAATCCTCGGCAAGCCTAAAAACCGCGACGACGCATTCAATATGATTAAAAGTCTTTCGGGCAGAGTTCACAGCGTATTTACGGGCGTTTGTGCAATAGGCAACGGCATTTCAATGACCTTTGCAGAGGAAACAAAAGTCGAGTTTTATAACCTTGCCGATGAAGAGATATATACCTATATAAATACCGACGAGCCATATGACAAAGCAGGGGCTTATGGTATTCAGGGGCTTGCTTCGAAATTCATAAGAGGCATTGAGGGGGACTACTTTAATGTGGTGGGCCTGCCAATGAGTTCAATTTACCAAAAGATTTTGAAAAATAGATAAAAATTCATTGACAATTTCTTGATTTTGGTGTAAATTAAGTGTGTGTATGTTACATATAACATTGAAAGGGGACCCTAAAATGGCAAAAAAGGTTTTAACACCCGAAGAAGTTAAGGCTAAGATGGAGAAAAAATCCGCAAAAAGAAAGCTCTTCTTTGGAACATTTACAAAAGCATTAGCATTTTTCCTTGCAATCGCAATGGCTTATTCACTTGCTACAATCGCTTTCACACCCGCTACAACAACAGTAGCAAGCGGTACTGTTCAGAGCGGTGACGCTACAGGCGGTGCTTCAACTGACAGTGACGACGATATGTTTAGTAGCGAAAGCTCAACACCTTCTGGTAGCGAAAGCTCAACACCTTCTGGTAGCGAAAGCTCAACACCTTCTGGTAGCGAAAGTTCAACAAGCGGTCAGCAGTCATCAACAAGCGGTCAGCAGTCATCAACAAGCGGTCAGCAGACAACTTCTGTTTCAAAGGCAGACGCTGCAAAGGCACTTAACGATGCTACAGCTAAGGCAGCAAAGGCTTCTTACCACTGGAAAAGAGTTGCAGAATACACAAAGGATATCGCTTTAGATCCTTCGTGGGCAACAGGCATTGTTGACGGTATCATTACAACTGTAGACCCTAACGCTAACTTAAACACAGTTGTTGGCGGTTTCCTTGATATTGGTACCAAAGAAGCAGATGTTGCTAATGGCACAGCTCCCGAAGGTATGAAAGAAAAATATCTTATTAAGGCAATGTCAATTACAGCCGACGATATTGCAAGCTACAAGGTAGAGGGCAATACATATATGATTCAGATTAAGAATACTCAGAATCCTGATGTTGGCTCTGCTTTAGACCATGCAACAAACGATTATATTACAGTAAACGAAGTTAATACTAACATTGCTTCTGCTGTAGGTGATGCAATTTCAGCTAAGGATAGCTCGCAGCTTAATTATTCAAGCATTGCTATTGTAGCAGTAATTGAAGACGGTAAGCTTACAAATATGAAGGTTTCATATAATTTCAGTGCAACCCTTGACCTTAGTATCGGTGCTTCAGGTTCAGGTGCAGGTAAAGGAACCGCTGAATATTCTAACTTCAAATATTAATTGTTTTTCCGAAAGAGTGAAAGGAGTTCAAACAATGGCAAAGAAAACTTTAACGCCTGAACAGGCTGAAATTAAGGCAATGAAAAAAGAGAAGAAGTCACAGAACTGGACAAAGTTCTGGGCAATCGTTCTCGCAGCAGCACTTACATTCGGTGTTGTAGCAATGGGTAAAAATGCAGCGCAGAAAGCTATCGATGAAGCAACTGCAAATTCAAATGCAGTTGTTGACGGTGATAACGCAGTAAACAACGAAGGTGGCGACGATATGTTTGGCGGCACAGTTGATAACAGCGGTACAACAGACAATAGCGGTGCTACAGACAACAGTGGCACAACTGATAACAGCGGTGCAACAAACAATGGTGGCTCAACAGATAACAGCGGTGCAACAAACAACAGTGGTTCAACAAATAATGGTGGTAACACTCAGCAGTCAGCTCAGATGACAAAGGCTGATGCAATCAAGGCAGTTAACGAAGCAACAGCTAAGGCTGCAAAGGCTTCTTATCATTGGAAGAGAACAGGTACTTTCACAGAGGATATCGACCTTGGTAGCTCACTTGCAACATCAATGGTTAACGGTATTATCACAACAGTTGACCCCAATGCAACACTTAACTCAGTTGTAGGTGGATTCCTTGGAATCGGCGATAAGGAAGCTGATGTAGTAAACGGCGCAGCTCCCGAGGGAATGTCTGAAAAGTATCTCCTTAAGGCTATGACCCTTACAGAGGCAGATGTTGCAAGCTGGAAGGTTGATGGCAACAAGTACATGATTCAGGTTAAGAATACAGCTAGCCCCAATGTAGGCTCTGCTATGGATAAGGCAACAAACGACTATATTACAGTTGAAGAAGTAAACACTTCAATTGCAAGCCTTACAGATGCAATTTCTGTTAAGGATAGCTCAACAGCAAATTACACAAGCATTGCTATTGTTGCTACAATTGAAAATGGTCAGCTCACAAATATGACTCTTTCATACAACTTCAGTGCATCACTTGACCTCAGCATTGGTTTCACAGGTACAGGTGCAGCAAAGATTTCTGCTGAATATTCAAATTTCAAGTATTAATTTGAACTGAATAAAAACCAAACGGTGTATCTTCGGATACACCGTTTTTTTATCCTTTTTCACAAATATAATACATATAATTCGGTAAACAATAGCATTGTCAAAAAATTGTCATTGGTGTATAATAATTTTTATATAACTGCGTTTTTGCGGAGGTACAAATATGAAAGTTTATGAAATCAAAGAAATTCTTGATGCTGAGGTTATCTGCGGTGAGGAGTTTATGGACCGCGATGTGTTTACTGCTTGCGGTAGTGATATGATGAGCGACGTGCTCGCATATGTTAAAGAGCAGGCTGTTCTTCTTTCGGGACTTGTTAATCCTCAGGTTGTTCGTACTGCTGAAATGATGGATATGCAGTGCATCGTTTTTGTCCGCGGCAAACAGCCCGACCAGAGCATTATTGATTTGGCAAAGGACCGCGACATTGTTCTTATGACAACTAAACAGGCGATGTTTTCATCTTGCGGTATGCTTTATGAAAAAGGCCTTCGGGGAGGAGCGATGAAATGAGTAGTTTCAAGCTTCATTTTACCGTTCCCGGTGATGATTTCACCCGTGCAGGCGAGGCTTCGGGCTCGGTAAAAAAGACCTTAAAGGATTTGGGATTTGACCCCGAAATCGTGCGTAAGGTTGTAATTGCGCTTTATGAGGCAGAAATCAACCTTGTTATTCACGCAGGTGGCGGGGAAATTGATGTTGAGATTTCACCCGATTGCATAAGTATGGTGCTGACCGATGAAGGTCCCGGTATTCCCGATGTTGCGCTCGCCATGAAAGAGGGCTATTCCACCGCTCCCGACAATGTGCGTTCGTTGGGCTTCGGCGCAGGTATGGGACTTCCCAACATAAAAAAATACACCGACGAAATGAAAATTGATTCAACCGTCGGCGTAGGTACTACTATGTATCTAAAAGTATTTACTAATTAGAGTGATAATTATGAGTGAAACTTATTTCCATTCCGTGCGACTTGACGAGAGCAAATGCAAGGGCTGTGTAAGCTGCTTAAAGCGTTGTCCTACAAATGCTATTCGTGTTCGTAACGGAAAAGCGTATATAATTTCAGAGCGTTGCGTTGACTGTGGCGAATGTATAAGAATTTGTCCCTATCACGCAAAATATGCCGAGAGATATTCTCTCAATGAAATTCTTGAATTCAAATACAGAATAGCCGTGCCCGCACCATCGCTTTACGGTCAATTCAACAATCTTGAAGACCCCGATTATGTGTTGACAGGGCTTAAGCGTCTTGGATTTGACGATGTTTTTGAGGTTTCAAAGGGTGCAGAACTGGTAAGTGAGGCAACCCGTCTTATTCTTTCGATGAACAAGACGAAAAAGCCCGTGATTTCTTCTGCTTGCCCCGCGGTAGTGCGACTTATAAGAGTGCGTTTTCCCAATCTTATCGAAAATGTGCTTGACTTGAACGCACCCATGGAAGAGGCGGCGCGCCTTGCACGAATTAAGGCGAAAAAAGAAACAGGACTTTCCGACGAAGAAATCGGCGTGTTCTTTATTTCACCTTGCACGGCAAAAATTTCGTCAATCAAGCAACCAATCTGTAATAAGGGCTCATACATAAATGGTGTTTTCGGCATAAAGGATATTTACCCCGTACTTGTTCAGCAGATGGATAAAATTATTGAGCTTGAAGAACTTAAGGATTCGGGAATTATCGGTGTTGGCTGGGCATCTTCGGGCGGTGAATCCGCCGCAATTTTGAGAGAACGCTATCTTGCGGCTGACGGTATTGAAAATGTAATTAAGGTGTTAGGCGAGCTTGAGGACGAAAAGCTCAACGACCTTGAATTTATTGAGCTTAACGCTTGTTCGGGCGGTTGCGTGGGCGGTCCCCTGACAGTTGAAAATCCTTTCGTGGCAAAGGCAAGACTTCAAAGACTGCGTAAATATATGCCTGTTTCATGCAATCACCTTGAATATGAGTCAATTCCCCGGGAAATGTATTGGCAAAAGCCACTTGAGGCGGCTCCGTGGAAGTTGGCGGACAATGTTTTTGATGCAATGCAGAAAATGAGCGAAATCAAAGAGCTTGAAAATACCTTGCCCGGACTGGACTGCGGTATGTGTGGTTCGCCTTCTTGCCATTGCTTTGCAGAGGATGTTGTAATCGGCAAGGCAGATGTGAATGATTGTATTTTTGCTCTTAAAAACAAAGAGGGTGCAGAGAATTTCATTCCAAAACCGTTCCGCACAAAAACTAAAGAGGAAGAAAAATGACAGTAAAAGAATTAGCAGAAAAATTAGAACTTAAAATACTCGTTGAGGGTGACGCCAAGCGCGAGGTGACGGGCGGTTATTGCGGTGACCTTTTAAGCTGGGTAATGGGCAGAGCACAGAGCGGTGACTGCTGGTTTACAGTAATGGGCAATATAAATGCTATTGCAGTGGCAGTGCTTGCTGATTGCTCCTGCATTGTGCTCACCGAAAACGCAACCCTTGACGACGACGCAAAAATGCGTGCTGAAATGCAAGGCGTATGGGTTCTCGCAACGGAAGAAAATTCATATAAAATGGCAAACAAGCTTGGTGAAATCTTATGAATTTGAAGTATGATTTTCATCTGCATTCATGCTTGTCCCCTTGCGGCGATAACGATATGACCCCTTATAACCTTGTTAATATGGCGAAGTTGTTGGGGTATGATATTATCGCCCTCACCGACCACAACACCTGCCTTAACTGCCCCGCCACAATGAAAGCGGGCGAAGAGGCGGGCATTACTGTTGTGCCCGGAATGGAGCTTTGCACATCGGAAGAAATTCATACTGTTTGTCTGTTTCCAAGCCTTGAAAAAGCGTTGGAATTTTCGGATTATGTTAAATCCACAATGCCACCCATAAAAAATAAGCCCGAAATCTTCGGGGAACAACTTATAATGGATAATCTTGATAATATTTTGGGTGAAGAAGAAATTTTGCTCACTACCGCGTCGGGAATAAGCGTTGACGATGTGGTGGCAGAGGTAGCAAAATTTGACGGTGCGGTTTTCCCCGCACACCTTGACCGTGCGTCTTATTCGGTGTTGTCGGTTCTGGGCTTTATGTACCCCGAAATGAATTTCAAGGTTGCGGAATTCACACACAAAGCGTTTATTCCGCAATACGAAGAAAAGCACGAATTGTTAAAGAGTATGAAGCACCTTCGCAATTCCGATGCTCATTATCTTGAAAATATGGTTGAGCCGACCGTTGAAATCGATTTGCCCGAATGTTCAGCACAAGCGGTTGTAGATTATATATCAGGAAAATAAAAAGCCTCCCTTACATGTTAAAGGGAGGTAATTTTCTGTTTATCTTATTTTCTCACAAAGTGAAATTGCATATTCGCCTGCAAAATCGGTCTGAAATTCGTAATTGGCAAGGGAGTACACATCAAATCCTTTAACGACCTCTTGAACGCCTGTGCCGAGTATTTTGCTATATGCCTCTTTGCGTGTCCAGATTTCATAAAAAACTTCGGCGGTGGGGTTTTCGTTAAACTTTTCAAGCTCTTTTCCGCAGAAGAAACGATTTACGATTTTGCTAAAATCACGCTCTGTCATTTTTTCAATATCAATGCCAACGGGTACATCGTCATTTCTGCAAACTGCCACATGGTCACCGCTGTGAGAAATGCTCACATAACAATTTTTTGCAACAGGCTTGCCGTTTGGCTCATAGGTCAAATCGTCAACACCCATACAATGAAGTGCTGCTGCGGCGGCTCGGCTTTCGGGCTTTTTGCAATGGTCTGCTTTGGTGCCCTCAAACTCCCACCAGGTCCATTCTTTTCTTTCTTCCAAATCAAAAACATAAACTAAAGACATAATATCACCGCAGAAATTTTACCATATTCTGCCGTGATTATCAACATTAAATCATCAGAATTCTATTCTTTTGTCCAGATAATCAGCGGGGGATACGGTGATGCCATCACGGTGAATTTCAAGGTGCAAATGAACTCCGTCAGCACTTTCAAGGGGGATTTCACCTAAAACACCGATTTTCTGATTGATTTTGACTTCGTCACCGGGTTGAACTGTCGAATCTTTCTGCAGTCCGCAGTAGTCAGCGATAATTCCGTTGCCGTGGTCGATTGTAACAACCGTTCCCCAAAGAGCATCGTTACGCACCGCGGTGACTTCGCCGTCACAGATTGCGTTGACCTGGTCGCCTGCGGCACCGTTTATGTCAACGCCGTTGTGGGTGCGCCAATCGTCAGTTGTGTTGTTCTTTACAATCTCGCCGTTTGAGTATTCCTTTGCAATCTTATTGCCGAGCGGATATGAAAAATAAACACTCACCACACTTTTGGTTGTGGTTTCTGTATTGTAGCGCTCGTCGGGAATATTAGTTACAGGATTGTTGACAGGAGCTTCTTCGGTCGTGGTTTCGGTTGTGCTAACCGTACTGTTGTCATCGGGCAGAACACCGTTGTTGTCTTTGTTCGCCATCCAGAATGAAAAAAGTGTTGCGGCGCAAATACCCAGAGCTGCCGCGGAGTAAATAATTTTCTTGATTTTTTCCTGATTTCTGATTCTTTTCAATTAAAACACCTCTGCTAATATTCTTAACAGGGAATTCCAATTTTATACAAGTAACTGCACATAAGATTGCAATCAGTAGTTACAAAAAAAGAAAAAACCGACGGTTGCGGAGCCGTCGGTTTTTCCGGGCATTTCTGCCCTGAGGGGTTGTTTGAGGATGGGGTATGATGCTCATTTCTGAGCACATCTAAATAATAAACGATAAATATTAAAAAACAATGAATATTCTTTTAAAAAACCGAAAAAGAAATATGAACGCATAAAAATTAAAAAAATTTCAAGAAATTATCGAACAAATGTTTACTTTTTTAAAATAATATGTTAGAATATAGAAAAAAGTATGCAATTTTGCGTGAAAAGTTTAATTGAGGTGGATTTTATGCGACCTATTAACGATACACAACAAAAAATTTATGAATTCCTTTGCGAGCGTTCGCAATGCGGTGTTCCTCCGTCAGTCCGTGAAATCGGCTCTGCGGTGGGGCTTAAATCAACATCTTCTGTTCAGGCTAACCTTGACGCACTTGAAGAGGCAGGCTATATTGAGCGTGACCCACTTTTAAAGCGTTCAATACGCGTTCTCGGTCAGGCTGAAAATGTAACAAGCGTGCCGCTTTTGGGTACTGTTACCGCGGGTATGCCAATTTTAGCAGTTGAACAGATTGAGGGCTATATTGCCTATAACGGCAGAGTTTCACGCGATAAGCCTCTTTTCGCTCTTAAAGTCCGTGGCGAGAGTATGCTTTGGGCAGGTATTCTTGACGGCGATATTGTTGTCTGCGAGAAAACACCCTATGCAACAAACGGCGAGATTGTTGTTGCAATGATTGAAGACGAGGCAACGGTTAAGAGATTTTATAAGGAAAACGGCCATTTCCGTCTTCAACCCGAAAATGACGCATATGAACCCATTATCACAAATGAGGTTGTAATTTTAGGTAAGGTTGTTGCACTTTATCGTTATTATTAAAATGGAACGGCAGAGATTAGTTTCTCTGCCGTAAATTTTATTCAAAATATTCACTTTTGTTTGTTGCAATAAAGATTATTTTATCGCTGTATAATTGTCTTCCGTGGGTTGTACGGTGACCGCCGTGGTCGGAGGATATTATAATCAACCAATCCTCGTCATTATAGGTTTCTCTGCCTTCAATGGCTTTTATTATTTTATAAGCATTTTTATCGCACTCGGTAATTGCCTTAACATACTGCGGATTCTCATTCCAAAAGCCTAGCTTTGTTTCGTGTCCCGTGTGGTCGGGGAGTTCAAAAATGCAGAATGAAATATCGCAATTGTCGGTGGTGACTGATTTTATCATTTTTTCGGTGAGAATATCGTCGTTGTCCTCAATCTGATTGAATTCTATTGGTAAGCTTTGTTCTTTTGCTTTGCGGATTTCTTCCTTGTAGGTGGTGTCAAAATGAGTTTCCCATATTGCGTTAAATACGGTCTTTTTACCTTTTTTCGCGTATTCCGTAAGTACGGTGTCAGTATTTTCGAGCACATCGCGAGGGGAGTAAACGCCCGTCACCTTTGCCCATTCACCTGTGAGCATTGCCGCCCACCCTTGCGGAGTGCTGGTTTCTTGCTTGCAATTTTTCTCGCCACCTGTGTATGAAAGAAAAATTCTGCCTTGAGATTTCAATTCTTCCAATCCGCTGTATTTTGCACGGTTTATGTATTTGTCATAATTGGATTTCACAACGGGTACAATTCCGTCAGCGCGGGCACCGTCAAAGCCGATTATTGCAACCTTTTTCGCTTTGCCGTCGCTTTCCATATGCTTTCTGACCGCTTTCGCAACCGCAGTTTGCGGAATAGCAGAAGAAACAGAATTGCAAAATATTCCGCTTTCTTCAACATATTTTGTATAAGCCTTTTTCTTGAAATATTCAAATTTATTAAGCATAATATCACCATATAAATAATAACAAAATGTGAACATTTTTTCAACAAGGTTTCACATAATTGACATTTACTTAAAAAAAGTCTATACTACGGTTATAATGGATAGGTTTTGATAATTTTGAACGGAGATAGATTATGAATATAAAATTTTCTGCGCCTTGTCTTTTAGGCCTTGAGGGTCTTGTGGCACAGGAACTGCGCGATATGGATGCGCAAAATGTTGAGGCCAAAAACGGCAGAGTTGATTTTGAGGGTGATGAGAATATCCTTGCCCGCGCAAATATCTGCTCACGATACAGCGAAAGAATACTCATCAGAATGGGCGAATTCAAGGCAATCACCTTTGAACAGCTTTTTCAAGGGGTTAAAAATATTCCTTGGGAAAATTGGATTGGCAAATTCGACGCGTTCCCTGTTAAAGGCTATTCGCTGAATTCACAGCTTCATTCAGTAAGCGACTGTCAGGCAATCATCAAAAAGGCAATGGTCGAAAGGCTTAAAGCTAAATACGGAATACAATGGTTTGAGGAATCGGGCTCAATTCACCAAATCCAGTTTTCAATTATGAAAGACATTGTGACGGTGTTTATTGACAGCTCGGGCGTGGGACTTCACAAGCGTGGCTACCGCCCCATTGCCAATTCGGCGCCAATCAAAGAAACTCTTGCGGCGGCAATGGCAGATTTAGCTCGTCTTCGCCATTATCACACACTTTATGATGTTTGCTGTGGCTCGGGCACAATTCTCATTGAGGGCGCAATGAAGGCTATGAATATTGCTCCGGGACTTCGCCGTGCATTCATATCAGAGCGTTTTGAAAATATCCCGTCTTCTGTATGGCAACAAGAAAGAGCAAGAGCACAGGATTTGGTAATAAAAGACGCCGATTTTATGGCTTACGGCTCCGATATCGACTTCCACGCACTTGAAATTGCCCGCGAAAATGCTCGCCGTGCAGGTGTGGGCATGAAAATTGACCTTTCTAAAAAGGATTTAAAGGATTTCAAAGCAAAATCTGAAAAGGGTACTGTAATCTGCAACCCACCCTATGGCGAGAGAATGCTCGACATCAAGGCGGCAGAGGATATTTACAGAACAATGGGTAATATCTTCAAAGCGGAACGAGGCTGGGCATACTATATCATAAGTCCTGACGAAAGCTTTGAAAAGTGCTTCGGCAGAAAGGCCGATAAGCGAAGAAAATTGTACAATGGTATGATAAAGTGTCAACTTTATATGTATTATAAATAAGGTGATTATATGAAACACGTTTTTATTGTGAATCCTGTTGCGGGAAAAGGCAAAACTGCAAAGGCGTACATCGCAACAATTGAAAACTATATCAAAGAGCATCATATGGATGCCGAAATCTATGCTACAAGAGCAGCTCGCGACGGTATGAAGCATGTTGAAGAGCTGGCAAAAACGGGTGAGGAAATCCGCTTTTATTCCTGTGGCGGTGACGGCACTCTCTATGAGGTTGTGAACGGTTGCTATAAATATCCTAACTGTCAGGTTGCAAATATTCCGTTGGGCTCGGGTAACGATTTCTGCCGTCTTTTCGGTAAAAATACAAATCTTGATGACCATATAAACGGAATCCCAATGAAGCTTGACCTTATTGAAACTGACGGAACGGTTGCAATCAATGAGTGCGCAATGGGACTTGACTCTGAAATTTGCGCAAAGCAGGGTGATTTTAAAAAGCTCCCCGGTGTTAATGGTGAAATGGCTTATACTGTTTCTGCTCTTTATTGCCTTATGGGTAAATATAAAAACCGTTTCAAAATCACTATTGATGATGAAGAGGTTTTTGAAGACGATTATCTTTTCTGTTATATCGGTAATTCCCGTTGGTACGGCGGCGGATATATGGCGGCGCCAAACGCTATGCCCAACGACGGATTTTTAGATGTTGTTATGGTGCGTTGTGACCGTGGCAGAATTAAGCTTTTGCCGCTTATTCCCGGTTACAAAAAAGGTGAGCATCTTGACTGGACTATCACCAATTTCAAGCATGCTAAAAAGGTGAAGGTTGAGAGTCGGACTCCTGCCGCAGTTAATGTTGACGGTGAGTGTGCATATGTCACTGAGCGTGAATTTAAGCTTTTAGAGGGCGCAATCACTTTTGTTGTGCCCCGTGGCTCAAAATTTTTGGATATGTAATTTAAATGCAGAATTCAAAATGCAAAATGCAGAATTTCGGGTCTGCGATGCTGATTTTAAATGAAACTAATATGATTATCTTGTAGGGGCGCTTTACGAAGCGCCCGTTAAAGTTATAATGAATTTTTGTTATTTTAAGGACGATAATTATGTACAACTTCTTTGTTGATAATTCAAACAGAAACGGCGACTGTTATTTCATTTCGGGTACGGATTTCAACCACATTAAGAATGTTCTTCGTATGAATGTTGGTGACACCTTTCTTGTAAGTGAAGACGGTATCAGTAATCTTTGCGAGATTGGTGCTTTTGAAAATGATGTTGTAATCGCAAAAATTATTGAAGAGAATTATAACGATACAAGCCTGCCCATTAAGATTTATCTTTTTCAGGGACTTCCCAAGGCAGACAAAATGGAATTGATTATTCAAAAAACTGTTGAATTAGGCGTTGAGAAAATAATTCCTGTTGAGATGAACCGTTGCGTAGTCAAGTTTGACGATAAGAAAAAGAAAAGTAAGGTGGCACGCTGGCAGGGTATTTCTGAAAGTGCCGCAAAGCAGAGTAAACGAAACTCAATCCCCGAAATTTCAGATGTTCTTACATATAAAGAGGCTTTGGAAAAAGCGAAAGAGCTTGATTTATTGCTTGTGCCTTACGAGAGTAAAAACGGAATGACAGACACAAAATCAGCACTTGCAGAAATCAAAAGCGGAATGAGTGTTGGTATTTTAATCGGTCCCGAGGGTGGATTTGAAGAAAGCGAAGTTGAGCAAGCCTTTCAGATGGGCGGAAAAGTGATTTCGCTGGGCAAGAGAATTCTTCGCACCGAAACAGCGGCGATTACTTCTGTTGCAATGTGTATGTTACATAGTGAGATGTATTTGGGTGACGAAAAATGAAACAATTACCCCTTGAATTTCAAGAGAGAATGAAAAATCTGCTCGGTGCAGAATATGAGGATTTTTTGAAATCCTATGACGAGAAGCCCGTCAGAGCGTTTCGGGTAAATACGGATAAAATCTCTCTTGCCGATTTTCAGAAACTGAATATATTTTCAACCGAAAAAATTCCCTATGTTGAAAACGGATTTTATTTCGATTATGACGGCATTGGCAATCATCCTTATCACCACTCGGGTATGCTCTATGTACAAGAGCCCGCCGCAATGGTGCCTGTTGAGAGTATTGAAATCAATCCTAGTTGGAAAGTCCTTGATTTATGTGCTGCTCCCGGTGGCAAGAGCAGTCAGATTAAGAATAAATTGGGCGAAAACGGAGTTCTTGTGTCCAACGAGATTGTGCCATCCCGTTGTAAAATCCTTACAGGCAATATTGAACGAATGGGCTTTAAAAATGCGATTACCACTTGTATGAGCCCACAAAAAATCGCAAAAGAATTCCCCGAAACCTTTGATATGATTATGGTTGATGCACCCTGTTCGGGTGAGGGAATGTTCCGTAAGGACGACACCGCGATTGCCGAATGGAGCCCCGAAAATGTGAAAATGTGTGCCGAAAGGCAGACTGAAATACTCGATTGCGCGGTAAAAATGCTTAAATCGGGCGGATATATTGTTTATTCTACCTGCACATTTTCTCTTGAAGAAAACGAGATGACTATTGACGCTTTTCTTGAACGACACCCTGAATTTGAGCTTGTTCCTGCAAGTCAAAGGGTACAAGAAAATACCGCTGACGGAATTCACTTTAAGGGTTGTAAATGCGAGAATATTCATTACACCCGCCGTTGCTATTCGCACAAAACCAAGGGCGAGGGTCAATTTGTGGCGGTGCTTCACAATACAAATGAGTATTACGGAGTATTTTCAAAGAACGACACAAAAAAAGAAAAAATCGACAAAACAGTTACCGATTTTCTTGACGATGTGCTTGTGTCTTATGACGAAAGCAATGTGCTTATGTATAACGGAAATCCTGTTTATTTTACACCCGATTTCCCAATAAGAAAAGGAACGGCATTCTCTTGCGGTGTGACAATCGGTGAAATCCGCAAAAATTATATTCAGCCCCACCATCAATTTTTTATGGCTATGGGAACGGATTTCAAGAGAAAAATCGAGCTTTCAGCGGATAGCGAAGAAATCAAAAAATATCTTCACGGCGAAGAATTTAATACCGATTGCCCGAATGGCTGGGCGGTAGTTCTCGTTGACGGTTGCACCGTGGGCGGAGTTAAAGTATCTAACGGCAGAGCGAAGAATCATTATCCAAAAGGCTTGCGAAGATAATAAATTGGGGTTTGTTGGGATAAATGCAAAACACAAAGTATCGGGTCTGCGACGCGATTATATAT
>CAZTLU010000029.1:0-18328 GCA_964614605.1 uncultured Eubacteriales bacterium | reverse complement strand
TATCAGAACTGCCTGTAATATCGCAAGATGAAATGACATCCCATAAAGCGATATTGTGTGAGTGTAAAAATTTCTTTTTATCATCAATAGTAATTGGAGACTTTACGCCTATAACTGCTGATACAACTTTCCAAAATCTGTTTTGCGGATGACCGTAGAAAAACATCTGTGCACGGGATTTAACCGACGGAAAACTGCCGAGAATAAGCACTTTTGAGTTTTTATCATATAAGGGTGGAAATGGGTGTTGTGGCATAATTATACTCCGTATTTTTCTATAAATTCTTTATAACTTCTGATTTTATCTTCAAACACAGCCTTATATATTTCTATGCTTGAAAACTTGTCAAAGCCGTACTGTTCGTTTGCTATCAATGATTGTTTGATTTTTATAACGATTTCTTTAAGTTCAGGATTAACTAAAAGTTTCTTCTTTATATTCATACTAAAATCCAAAGCTTTAGTTATGGTATCTTTATCAAAGAACCAAACATCAACATTATAAAGCTCACCTAATATTTTAGTTTCAAAACCATGAAACCAAACTGTTTTTCCGTCAGAAACCTCTTTCTTTGCTTCATACCACACAGGCTGAAAGGTGTTAAGTATAAAAGAAGTCAGGTCATACAGTTTTTCTGTTGACATAGACTCATTGGAAACATAAATATCCAAGTCATTCCACGCCATTAAGTCCATAGCATAACTGCCAACAATGTATGGTGTGCCATAATTGTTTAATTCATTCAGCAGACCGAAATCATAGAGAATTTTATTTGCGTTATTTTTAAAGTTGTTCATAAACTCACCTTATTTCACAGCAAGTGTGGCGAAATACTGAGGATAATATTTGCTGATTTCATTTCCACCTTCTCTGTCTCGGTCTTCATACAAATCTTTGAGTATAAATCCTGCTTTCAACTGACCGCCGATTTGTTCATCTATTGTATGGCTGAACTGCACGCCATCACCATTTTTAGTCATTTTTTCAAGCTTTTTCTTCGGCATCTTAAGAGGATTGAATGGTAGAGGGTTAACAACTTTTAAAGGTCTCTTAACTTCAAATAAAAAATTGATACCATTATCCATTCCTGCGAGCAATCTGCCACCCTTTTTGAGTACACGGTAACATTCATTCCAAATATGATAAACATCTTCAACATAACTGTTGGAAACAGGATGAAAAATCATATCAAAACTTTCGTCTTCAAAAGGAAACATTTTTGACATATCACCTTTGATAATGTCAACACTGTATCCTTCTCTTTCAGCCACCATTCTGTCTGCCTCAAGTTGCTTTTCAGAATAATCAAACACAGTACAATCTGCACCAAGTTTTGAAAATACGGGCATCTGCTGACCGCCACCGCTTGCAAGTCCCAATATTTTTTTGCCTTTCAATTCACCAAACCACTCGTGAGGAACGGTGATACAGGGTGTAAGGTAAACCGCAAAATTATCAGCAGTAGTTTTTTCGTATTCATCGTGACTTATGGGCAACGACCATTCACAGCCATCCTCTGCCCACGAATCCCAAGTTTCTGAATTTATTTTAGTATAGTCAATCATTTAGTTTCACCTCATTTTGTTTATATAATCGTCCGCTTCTTCTCTTGACTTAAAGATTATAACTTGCTTTTCCCTTTTATATTTATCAATCAGTTCATAAATATATGGCAAGGTATTTTTAGGAAATTCTTCAATAAACTTCTTAAATTCAGGGTCTAATTCTGTCTCTATCCAAGGTAAATCATATCGACCTTTGCCAATTCTTTCAGTTGCACCTTGCAAGCAAACTTTTGTTGGCAAATCAAAGAGAAAAACTGTATCACATTCCTTTAGTCGTATTTCAATTGTTCTTTTGTAATTACCATCAATTATCCACTTATCTTTATTAAATACTTCTGATATTCTTTCGTCAAATTCTTCTCTTGAAATATGAGTTTTGTCAGACTTGTGCCAAATTGCATCAAGATAATACAACGGTAAACCTGTGGATTTACTTAGCTTTTCTGCAAATGTTGTTTTCCCCGAACCGGGACAGCCAATTACAATTACTTTTTTCATAGATTTTCCTCATAAATAAAAATTGCTCCTGACCATGAAATCAGAAGCAATTCAAAATTCCGTTAAAATGATTTAAAATTTGACGGACAAAATTACATACTGATTTCTTAAATAAAACTTTCTTGTCATTTTGTCCACCACCTTTCGTTTACATAGATACATTTTAGCAATGCATGGAAAAATTGTCAATAGATATTATTTGCCCATTTTCTTTGCAACAAAATCTATACCCTTTTCTGCAGTTTTGGCGAGCTTTTCGAGTGAAGCTTTTTTCTTCACTTTCAAGGGTTGTCCATATTTTTGTGTCATTTTTCCTGCTTGCGAGAGAACAATACCCATAGTTGCCGCAGCACCTAAATATGCAATAAAATATCCTTTTTTCATTTTATTCACCGTCTTTTTCTGTAATTGGAATAATACTTCCTATGTCTGTTAAGGTTTTCCCCTTTACATCAATATAATCTACATTATTCTCTTTTAAGAATTCGCTAATCTTTTTAAAATCGTTATGAGTAGACAAATCACCATTGAATAATAGTAAATCTTTATCAATCAAACCGCAGCATCCCCCGATAAAACCATAATCGTATTTTTCGATGCAAACACTTCCCTTTTCCACAAGCAATGATTTTATATTATCATACTGCAAAACTGCATTGTAAATAGAAATATCGTCAGTAATAATAGTGTTGCGCTTGACAATACATACAGAGCATTTTGAATAACCTTGTTTAACATCTATAATATGTTTTTGGGGTAACATTTCAAGAATATCTCGGGGTAAAATTGATTTGTTACAGATTATATAGTCGCCTATATCTGCAAAATTTAGTAAACAATCATTTGGATATGGTGATTTGATATTATTAAATTCTTTAACCTTTCCGCCTGATTGCTTAATAAATTCAATCAACTCTTTTTGTCTGTAATCTGCTAAAAATGTATCATTACCTACATAATTTGTCAATATATCAGCGTGGCGGCTCACAGGTGCGTCTAAAAGCTCATTTTGTGTTGGTGCCACAACTTTTACCGATATTTCTTCAAAAGCTTTTTTTAGGGCATTATCGTCGCAATTTGCGTAAACTGTTGTAACTTTACTTTGCGGAATATTAGGATTTTTTAAAAATCTTTCTTTCAATTCATAATCGCCTCAAATGCTTGTCTGATATTTTTTGCAGGGACAATTTCAATCTCTTTGAAAAGATATTTGGGCAACTTTGTATAGTTGTGATAAGGGATAATGCACTTTTCAAAACCAAGCTTTGCTGCCTCTTTAATTCGCTGCTCACAGCAATTTACAGAGCGTATCTCCCCTACCAAACCGATTTCACCAAATGCGAGAGTTTTCTCGGGCACTACAACATCCTTAAGGCTTGAAACGATAGCAAGAGCGATTGACAAATCTGCCGCAGTTTCGTCAATACGAAGTCCGCCGATAACATTTGTATAGCAATCCATATTTCCAAGGAAATAACCGCAACGCTTTTCAAGCACCGCAATAAGCATTGCCATTCGGCTGTAGTCAATACCCGTTGCCATTCTGCGAGGATTACCAAATCCGCTTGGAGTGACAAGGCTCTGAACTTCCGCGAGAATGGGTCTGGAGCCCTCCATAAGACACGCAACGCAAGTTCCCGATACATTTCTCGGCTTACCTGAAATCAGCATCATAGAGGGGTTCTCAACCTCAAAAAGACCGTTATCAAGCATTTCAAATACGCCAATTTCGTTGGTTGAGCCGTAACGGTTTTTAACTGCGCGTAAAATACGGTAAGATGTATTTCTGTCGCCCTCAAAATAAAGAACGCAGTCAACAATATGCTCAAGAACTTTAGGCCCTGCAATATTGCCGTCTTTGTTTACATGACCTACAAGGAAAATCGGAATATTCGAGGCTTTCGCAGTTCTTGTGAAAAGGTTTGTTGATTCACGCACCTGTGTAACGCTTCCGGGAGAAGAATTCAATTCGTTAATTTCCATTGTCTGAATTGAGTCAACAATTACCACATCGGGCTTTTCACTTAAAATGTATTCACAGATATATTGTGCGTCAGTTTCGCACAAAATTGCAAGATTCTCGGTAGCTACATTAAGTCTTGATGCGCGAAGCTTGATTTGATGAGCAGATTCTTCGCCGGATACATAAAGAATTTTAAGTCCATCGCCTAAATATTCGCAAATCTGCAAGAGAATTGTTGATTTACCAATGCCGGGGTCACCACTTAATAATACAATTGAGCCCTTTACAAGACCGCCGCCGAGTACACGATTTAATTCAGTAAGCCCCGTGTTATATCTGTGACTTGTGTCAGCCTTAATCTCTGCCAAAGGATAAGCTTTTGCGCGATTTGAGCCAAGCAAATGCTTTTTTGCAGTATTTTCCTTAACAATAGTCTTAATTTCTTCGTTCAAGGTATTCCATTCATTGCAGTTTGGGCATTGACCGAGCCAACGCGGTGTTTCATAGCCGCATTCACTGCAAACATATACAGATTTAGACTTCTGTGCCATTTGTAACCTCCGAAATATTGTAATTAATTATTCCTGATGATATAGAAAAAGCCATTTGTGACTGATATTCTTCTGTTTTTAACTGTGATAACTCGTTGTAGTTGGACATAAATCCGCATTCCACCATAACTGCGGGTTTCGTAGCATTGTATAACACATAAATGCTTGTGCCCGATTCTTTTATCAGACGATTGTTATCGGGCTGAATTTTAGTTGCAATTGAGGTCTGAATAAACTGTGCAAGATTTTTGCTTGCTTCATCATTTGGTGAATAAAAGGTTTGTGCACCCCAAATTCTGCTATCCTCATATTTATTTTGATGAATGCTCACATATAAGCAATTATCGTATTCTTCCATAATTGCTGTACGATTGCGAATGTCACTTACCTTTCGCTCTCTTATTGTGTCTGCACCATCGTTATGTATTGAAATATCCGATACCCTCACCATTCTTGTTTCATAACCAAACACGGTAAGAATATCATTTAGCTTCAGTGCAATTGCAAGATTTATATCTTTTTCATTTGTACCGTCAGTTCCTACAGCGCCGCCGTCTTCACCGCCGTGACCGGCATCAATAATTATGACGGGATGTTTATCTTCAATTAGCTGTGAAGACGCTGCTAATTTAATTTCTTGCAATAAAAGTATTGACACTAAAAGAAATATCGAAAAAAATACAAACAAAGCTTTCTTCATAAAATCACCCATAAATTATATGGTGAAATTTTATATTATAATTCTACAATATAAGAAAAGATTTTACAAGCAAAAAAATAAAGCGTACCGAATAATCAGTACGCTTTAATGGACTTTTAAAGAAATTACATCATGCTTGCGATTTCAGCAGCAAAGTTGTCTTCTTTCTTTTCAATGCCTTCGCCCTTTTCGAAACGAACGAAGCTTGTAACCTTGATGTCAGCGCCAAGTGCTTTAGCAACTGAATTTACATAGCCGTTAACAGCACCGTCAAAGAGGTCTGAACGAACGAATTCCTGACAAAGAAGGCAGTTTTCTTTGTAGTACTTACCGATTTTACCTTCAACGATTTTAGCAAGAACCTGGTCAGGCTTGTTAGCCATTTTGGGGTCTTCCTTCATCTGTGCGATAAGGATTGACTTTTCTTTCTCAAGAACTTCAGCAGGAACGCTTGCTTCGTCAAGATAGCTGGGGTTCATAGCTGCAATCTGCATTGCTACATTCTTGCCCATAGCATCAAATTCAGCCTTAGCAGCAGTTGCATCATCAACATCAAATGCAACAAGAACGCCTACTGTGCCGCCTGCGTGGATATATGTTGCAGTGTGACCCTCAACAAGAGCAAATCTACGAACTTTCATATTCTCACGAAGAGCAAGGAAAACTTCCTGAACTTCTTCTTCAACAGTCTTATCTGAATCAACTGCTTTTGTAGCAAGAAGAGCTTCAACATCGGCGGGCTTTGCTGCAACAACTGTCTTTGCAACCTTATTTGAAAGGTTAACGAAGGGCTCGCCCTTTGCAACGAAGTCTGTTTCACAGTTAATTTCAACAAGAGCACCTGCATTTGCATCGCTGTAAGCAGCAACTACGCCTTCAGCAGCAACACGGCTTGCCTTTTTAGCAGCAGAAGCAAGACCTTTTTCTCTAAGAATATCAACAGCCTTGTCCATATCGCCATCAGCTTCAACAAGAGCCTTTTTACAATCCATCATACCAACGCCTGTCTTCTCACGAAGAGTCTGTACGTCTTTTGCAGTAAATGCCATTTTCTTTTCCTCCAATATAATTTGATTTAAAAACAGCCCGTAACCAATATGCCACGGGCTATAAATTCAATAATTACTCTGCAGCTTCTTCAGCAACTGCCTCTTCAGCAGGAGCTTCCATCTGCTCGCCCTGTCTGCCTTCGATAACAGCATCAGCCATAGCGCCTGCAATAAGCTTAACAGCGCGGATAGCGTCATCGTTACCGGGGATAACATAATCAACATCATCAGGGTCACAGTTTGTGTCAACAATAGCAATTACGGGGATACCAAGCTTTTTAGCTTCAGCAACTGCAATCTTTTCTTTTCTGGGGTCAACAATGAACATAGCAGCGGGCTGCTTTTTCATTTCTGTGATACCGCCAATGTACTTTTCAAGCTTTTCGATTTCAAGCTCATACTTTGCAACTTCCTTTTTGGGAAGAAGGTCAAATGTGCCGTCTTCTTTCATAGCCTGAAGCTGAGCAAGTCTCTTAATTCTCTGCTTGATTGTTGTGAAGTTTGTGAGCATACCGCCGAGCCAACGAGCATTAACGAAAGGCATGCCGCAACGCATTGCTTCTTCCTTAACAGAGCTCTGTGCCTGCTTCTTTGTGCCTACAAAAAGAATTTCGCCACCGTTTTCAGCAACTTCTCTTACTACCTTGTAAGCCTCTTCAAGTTTCTTAACTGTTTTCTGAAGGTCAATGATATAAATACCATTTCTTTCAGTGAAGATGTACTCTGCCATTTTGGGGTTCCATCTTCTTGTCTGGTGTCCGAAATGAACACCTGCCTCGAGTAACTGTTTCATAGATACTACTGACATTGTTTTTTCCTCCTTATTTTATCCTCTGTACGGGTCACTTTTTGGCGGGACATACTGTGTATGCAATTCCGTCAAAATCACCGCACATGCGAATTGCTGAAAAATTATAACACAAGAAAACTGTGATTGCAAGTACTTTTTTACAAATTAAGCCGATTTTTTATGTGTATTTAGACTAATTTTGTTGTGCATAATCATATTCTGATTCTTTTTCAGTAAAAACTTCAATATTTTTTCCGTCACTTGCGACGGTTATA
The DNA here is from genome assembly GCA_964614605.1 of uncultured Eubacteriales bacterium. GTDB lineage: Bacteria > Bacillota > Clostridia > Oscillospirales > Acutalibacteraceae > Fimenecus. The sequence goes on along the minus strand of CAZTLU010000029.1, from coordinate 10,936 downwards.
TCGCCCGAATCAACTGTAATGTAAAAATCAATATCCCGTTTTACAAGATATTCCATAACAGTAATACGTGGATGACCATAGGTATTCCCTTGCCCACAAGATATAATTGCAATTTGCGGATTTACTGCATCAAGATATTTTTCCGTACTTGCAGTTTTACTGCCGTGATGACCTAATTTTAAAATGTCGGCAGTTAAATCATAATCAGAATACAATAAATCATTTTCTACCTGACTTTCAGCATCACCCTGAAAAAGAAAAGAAGTTTCACCATAAGTGATTTTCATAACAATTGACATATTGTTAAGCTCTTTATATTGTTTTAGTGGTGCTAAAAATTCAATCGTCGCGCTTCCTAATTTTAAGAATTCGCCGTGTTGAGCCGCGATTGGATTAACATCATAATCAGCAATAGAGTGCAGAAGCCGTGTATAAGTATCTGAATTTACCGCATTTTCTTCTGAAAGCTTGGGCATAACAATATTTTTTACATTATAAATGCCCATCAATCTTTCCGCACAGCTCATATGGTCATCGTGCTGATGAGTAATAACAAGATAATCTATTGTTTCGACCTCGAGTGCATATAATGCCTCTTGAATATCCGTTAATTGAGGATATGAGCCCGTATCAATGACCATAACCTCATCGTCACATACAACAATTGAACAATCACTTTGGTCAACATCAAGATAATAAACAGCAAAATCAGTATCAGCAATCTTAATTCCGTCCACAGCACCGCTAAACACACTTACCTTATGCCAATTGGTAATTCCTAATAATTCAAGAATAGTGACAATAAAGCAAAATATACAAAGAAGAATGATTATAAAAGCTTTGCGTCGTTCTTTTTTAGTGAGAATATAAAATTTGTATTTGTTTGGATTATCTTCTCCGCTTTTGTACAGGCTTCTTTCCTTTTTTTGCATTTTTTCCTCTTGGTTGTTGATTATTATTAGGCATGTTGTTTTTAGGCTTAATCAAGCATTTGGGCGATGTACCGATAAGGTCGTGTCTGCCTGCTTTTTTTAATGCCTCATAAACCAAATCATAGTTTTTAGGATTAAAATATTGCATTAAAGCTCTTTGCAAAGCCTTATCGTGCGGAGTTTTTGCGACATACACCTTCTCTAATGTGTATGGGTCAAGTTCGGTATAATACATTGCTGTAGAAATTGTACCGGGCGTGGGGTAAAAATCCTGTACCTGCTCGGGATGAAGTTTTTCACTCTTGATAAATTCTGCAAGTTCAACTGCATCTTTTAAAGTTGCGCCCGGGTGAGATGACATAAGATAGGGAACAAGATACTGTTCTTTACCAATAGATTTTGTATATGTGAAATATCTTTTTGAGAATTCTTTATATGCTTTTATGTGTGGCTTGCCCATTTTATCGAGCACTGCAGCTGAACAATGTTCAGGAGCTACCTTCAACTGACCGCTTACATGGTGTTTGACAAGTTCTTTAAAGAATTCATCGTTTTTATCGCACAAAAGATAATCATATCTAATACCTGAACGAATAAAAACTTTTTTAACTTTTGGAATATTTCGTATTTCTCTTAAAATATCAAGATATTCTTCGTGTGTTGAAATGAGAGCAGGACAAGGCTCAGGTGCAAGGCATTTTTTGCCCTTACACAATCCTTTCTTAAGCTGAACATCACAAGAGGTCCTTCTGAAATTAGCGGTAGGACCGCCGATATCGTGAATATACCCTTTAAAGCCATCAAGCGTGGTAAGCAACTTTGCTTCATTAACAATGGATTCTTTGCTTCTGCAAGTAACATATCTGCCTTGATGAAAAGCGATTGAGCAGAAATTACAACCACCAAAACAACCGCGGTTATGGGTAATCGAAAATTCGACCTCTAAAATACCGGGTACTCCCCCATCCCTTTCATAAGAGGGATGATATGTGCGTGCGTAAGGCAAAGCGTAAATTTCGTCTAACTCTTCGGTAGTCAACGGCTCCATTGGCTCATTTTGTACGAGCATCAATTTATCGTGACGCTGTTTAATTACTTTACCGCGAATATGGTCTTGCTCGTCTTGTTGAATTCGGCAGGATATTGCATATTCTTTTTTTGATTTGAGAACATTTTCGTATGACGGACACTCAACTCCCTTATACGGTGTGTTTTCAACAGGCACCGCATAACAAGTGCCCTTAATATCAGTCAAATCCTTAATGTTTTCGCCATTGTTGAGTCTGTGGGCTATCTGTGCTGTTTGCTTTTCGCCCATACCGAAAGAGATTAAATCTGCACCAGAATCAAAAAGAATTGAAGGTCTGATTTTGTCATCCCAATAATCATAATGTGCAAAACGGCGCAATGAGGCTTCAAGACCGCCTATAACAATAGGCACATCACCATAAATCTCGCGGATTTTCTGACAATAAACTATTACTGCACGGTCAGGTCTCAACCCGTATTTTCCGCCGGGTGAATAGGCGTCGGTACTTCTTTTTTTCTTGGCAACGGTATAATGCGCAACCATTGAATCAATATTACCTGAAGACACGAAAAATCCCAATCGTGGTTTACCAAAAACCTTAAAAGCATCATTATTTTGCCAATCGGGTTGCGAAATAAAACCAACTTTAAAGCCCTCATGCTCAAGCACTCGAGTAATAATAGACGCGCCGAAGCTGGGATGGTCGACGTATGCATCACCGGATACATAAACAAAATCGACTTCATCCCAGCCACGGCTAAGCATATCTTTTTTTGAAACAGGTAAAAAAGTATTATTATTCACTTTGAACCTCATCATCTTCGCCATAGGGTTTGTTTGCTCCGCCCTGAGCTAAAGCATTCATTTCATACCATTGCTGTTTGGAAACAAGCACCTTACGGGGTTTACTTCCTTCATAAGGACCGATAATTCCGCGCTCCTCAAGCTCTTCTACAATGCGAGCCGCACGAGCATAACCAAGCTTGAGCTTCCTTTGAAGTAATGTAGTAGATGCAGACTGTGCCTCAATAACAACCTCAATTGCCTTTGGCAACATTTCGTCAGCGGGACTGTCACCGTCGTCATTTCCTGAAGATGCAGAAGAATCCTTCTTCTTTGAACCAGTATTTGCAGCCTGGCGGTCAATCTCTTTAATTACTTCGTCATCATATGCAGACTGTTCCTGTTCCTTAAGGAAGTTGACTACTTTATGAACTTCTGATTCGTCGAGATAGCATCCTTGAACACGAACAGGCTTTGGAATACCAACAGGATAATAAAGCATATCACCGTGACCGAGAAGTTTTTCAGCGCCCACGGAATCAATAATTGTTCGCGAGTCAACCTGTGACGAAACATAAAGAGAAATTCGGCTTGGAATATTTGCTTTAATAAGACCTGTAATAACATCAACAGAGGGTCTTTGTGTTGCAATTACAAGATGCATACCTGCGGCACGAGCCATCTGAGCAAGACGGCAAATTGAATCTTCAACTTCATTGGGTGCCGCCATCATCAAGTCTGACAACTCGTCAATAAATATAACAATCTGTGGTAATTTTTTCTTGCCTTCACTTTCACAAATACTATTATAACCTGAAATATCACGAACTCCGCTTTCGGAGAACATTTTATATCGCTGAAGCATTTCGGTAACTGCCCACGCAAGTGCACCTGATGCTTTTCTAGGGTCAGACACTACAGGAACAAGAAGATGAGGAATGCCATTGTACATTGTAAACTCAACAGCTTTGGGGTCAATCATCAAAAGCTTAACTTCATCTGGAGTTGCATTATAAAGAATGCTCACAATCATCGAATTCAAGCAAACTGATTTACCCGAACCTGTTGTACCCGCAACAAGTAAGTGGGGCATTTTTACAAGGTCACAATAAACAAAATCACCTGTAATATCCTTGCCAAGAGCAACATTAAGCTTTGATTTCGCGTTTTTATAAGGTTGTTGGTCAATAACCTCACGCAATGTAACAGACTGACGGCTCTTATTAGGAACCTCAATACCAACCGCAGGCTTATTGGGAATTGGAGCCTCAATACGCACGCCTGAAGCCGCTAAATTCAACGCAATATCGTCCGCAAGATTTGTGATTTTACTGATTTTAACGCCTGCTGCAGGCTGGATTTCATATCGAGTTACAGACGGTCCTTTTGAAATACCTATAATTCGGGTTTCTACGCCAAAGCTTTTAAGCGTTGAAATAAGCTTATCACCGTTACGTTTTTGTTCACTTTCTAAATCTCCCGAATTGAAGTTTTGTGGAAGATTAAGAAGCTCGAGTGGCGGCAATTCATAGCGTTTAACAGGTTCTGCGTTCCATTCTTCGTCGGTGAATTCATCATCTTCTTCAGTTGCTTCATTTTCCTTATTGTCGAGTTCTAGTACAAGCTGTTCAGGCTTTGAAGTGCTTTTTTTGATAATATCATCAAGATTGATTACCTTATCTTCAACAACAGGATTTTCCTCAACAGTAGTTTCAGCATTCTTAATGTCTGTAAAAGATACGAGCTCATCATTAACTTCTGTATCGTCTATAACCTCATCAGAGAAAATTGGCTTTGCGTCTGCATCAGGCTCGGGACCTAAATCTACATCGGCTTTGAAATTTTTTCTGCGTTCTTCACGCTCGGCCGCCAATTGTTCCGCTTTTTCGTTATATTCAGAAATCTTTTCGCTGGTGAATTCCCCTACCTTTTTAACCGGCTTTGAAATGCCTCTGAAAAGGTTTCCGAGAGTAAGCTTTGTCATAATCATTATGAGTACAAAAAGCACAATAAACATTAACACAAAAGCTGCGGGCTTACTGCCGCCAGTAATGAGAAGAATTAAGCCACCCACGGCGGCACCAAACACACCGCTGCCAAGCATACTGCCATCTATGTAATAAACATTATAAGCATCTTTTATTGCCTCAAAATAAGTGCTTTCGGGATTACACTGTGCAATGTGCACAATAGCACTTATCAAAACAGTAAGGATAGTTACTTCAATAATTCTCGAATTAACATTTTTGTCAGTTTTATCAAGTGCTAATAACACCGTGACAACTAAAAGTAAAAGCGGGAAAATGAATGTAAAGAAACCGAACATACCGAAAAGGAATGTGCGAAGTCCTCCCCATAAGCCACCGGCATCAATTATTGCCAAACAGAACCAAAGCACTGATACTGCAAAAAGAATAATTGCAGTCAGTTGTTTGTTTAAAGAAAAGCCTTTAATAGTCTGTTGCTTTTTCTTTTTATTTGTAGTTTTTCTACTTCCTTGTTTTGCCATTAAAATCTCTCCAAATTAAAGTCCGATAACACTGCAGATAATTGTAAAAACACCAATTACAAGGCAGTAATAGCCAAAATATTTCCACATATCTTTTTTCAAAATCCATTGCAGAAGCTTAATACAAGCCACACCGACTACTGCGGCAACCAGAATGCCGATAATTGTTGGCAATATTTCAAGCTGTGAGCCAGCTTCAACAGCGTCTTTAAATTCAACAATATTTGCAACAACAATTGCGGGAATACCGAGAATAAATGAATATTCAACCATATTTTCCTTTGAAACGCCACAAATCATACCGGTTGAAATAGTTGAGCCCGAACGCGAAATTCCAGGAAAACCAGCAGCAAACACCTGCGCAAGACCAACTGCAAAAGCGTCAGTAGTATTTACCTCTCTGATGAGAGTTTTCTTTTTAGAAATATATGTAGAAGTAAGTAATAATGCACCTGTTGCGAGGAAACAAATACCCTCAACAAAAATGCTGTCGTCCTCTGAAAGTCCGCCAAGCAAATCCATAAGCTTCATATCGTTGCCTACGGGAATTAAAAGAAGTAACAAAGGCAAACAAGAGAAGAAAAACATTACAAGCATTTTCTTTTTGCCTCTTAATTCTTTATATTTAAATTTACCTGTAAAAATATCTTTAATTAAAGCAATTGCTTCAACCACAAGCTCAAATATGGTCTTATGAAACACAATAAACACTGCAATAAGAGTGCCAAGGTGAAGAAGCACCGAGAACAATAGTGAGCCCTCACCGCTTACACCTAGGAAATGCTGAAATAGCGAAAGATGTCCACTGCTTGAAATTGGCAGAAACTCTGTAACGCCTTGAACAATACCAAGAATTATTGCTTTGATTACTGACATAAATTCATCTCCATTTTATTTTTCAATTTCAGAATATAAATATGACATTGCATCCTTTAAATTGCCAATGTTATCAATAAGACCTTCTTTAACTGCATTTTCACCGTCAAGAACAGTACCAACATCCATTACAAGCTCCCCTGTTGCCATCATAAGCTCACGAAAACGCTTGGGGGGAATTTTTGAATTCTGTGACACAAAGCTTACGATTCTTTCCTGCATCTTATCAAAATAAGACAAAGTTTGCGGGACACCGAGTACCAAGCCATTCATTCTGACTGGGTGAATTGTCATCGTAGCAGTAGGAACAATAAAAGAACGGTCAGCAGAAACAGCTAAAGGAACACCGATTGAGTGACCACCGCCCAAAACAAGTGATGCGGTTGGCTTTTTCATACCCGCAATAAGCTCGGCAATTGCAAGTCCTGCTTCAATATCGCCACCCACAGTATTGAGGATTATGAGTAAACCATCAATATCTTCGCTCTCTTCAACTGCCACAAGTTGTGGAATAACGTGCTCATACTTCGTAGTTTTGTTTGACGGAGGAAGAATATAATGCCCCTCAACCTGACCGATAATTGTAAGACAATGAATATACCTTCCGTTATTACTTACAGAAAAAACTCCGTTATCGGTAATTTGAGAATTAACATCAGCAGAATTTTCTTCACTTACTGCGTCTTCAGTACCACTTGCATCAGCGGATAAAGAAAAGTCATTAAAATATGTGCACATACCTTGTCACCTTTCAGAATTTTAATAAATTTATTTTTTCCTGAAAAGAAACAAATATTATTGTGCATTTGCTAAATATTGTATCATATTTAATTTCCAATATCAATATTTTGATGAAAATTACTTTTTTAATATGTATTATATATTGACAAATTTGTAACAATATTATACAATCTATAAAGATTGTTAAAAAATTGAAAAAGTCTTAAGGAGTGATAATCAATGGGAATGACAATCGGACAAAAGCTTATTAAAACTCACCTTGTCAGCGGCGATATGACCGTGGGCAGTGAGGTTGGCCTTAAAATTGACCAGACATTAACTCAGGATGCCACGGGTACTATGGCATATCTTGAGCTTGAAGCCATGGGCATTGAACAGGTTAAAACCGAACTTTCAGTTGCTTATATTGACCACAACACATTGCAGACAGGTTTTGAAAATGCAGATGACCACAGATTTATTCAGAGTGTCGCTAAAAAGCGCGGTATTCGTTTTTCAAGACCCGGTAATGGAATTTGCCATCAGGTACATCTTGAGCGTTTCGGCAAGCCCGGTAAAACCTTAATTGGCTCTGACAGCCACACACCAACAGGTGGCGGAATTGGTATGCTTGCAATGGGTGCAGGCGGCCTCGACGTTGCTGTAGCTATGGGCGGCGGTACATATTACATCACAATGCCAAAAATGGTAAGAGTTAACCTTACAGGAAAATTAAGTCCTTGGGTTGCCGCAAAAGATGTAATTCTTGAGGTACTCCGCATTATGACCGTCAAGGGCGGCGTAGGCAAAATTATTGAATATGGCGGTGAAGGTGTTGCTACACTTTCAGTTCCCGAGCGTGCAACTATTACTAATATGGGTGCAGAGCTTGGAGCGACAACATCAGTATTCCCCTCTGACGAAGTAACAAAAGCATTCTTGAAGGCACAAGGCCGTGAAGAAGATTGGATTGAGCTTAAAGCAGACGAAGATGCAGTTTACGACGAAGTAATTGATATTGACTTATCATCTCTTGCACCAATGGCGGCTTGTCCCCATATGCCCGACAGAGTAAAATCTGTTACAGAAATCGGAAAAATCAAGGTTGACCAGGTTTGCATTGGTTCTTGCACCAACTCTTCTCTTCTTGACATGATGAAGGTTGCAGCAATCCTTAAAGGCAAAACAGTTCATCCGGCAGTAAGTCTTTCAATTGCTCCCGGTTCAAAACAGGTTCTCAACATGATTTCACAGAATGGTGCACTTGCTGATATGATTGATGCCGGTGCAAGAATTCTTGAAAGTGCTTGCGGTCCTTGTATCGGTATGGGTCAGTCACCCAATTCGGCAGGTGTATCACTTCGTACCTTTAACCGAAACTTTGAGGGTCGTTCAGGTACTGCTGATGCAGGAATTTACCTTGTAAGCCCTGAGGTTGCTGCCGCATCTGCTCTTACAGGTTATCTTACTGACCCGAGAGATTTAGGCGAATTCCCCGAAATAAAACTTCCCGACGAATTTATTATCAACGACAATATGGTTGCAATGCCTGCAACTCCCGAAGAAGCAAAGAATGTTGAGGTTATGTACGGTCCCAACATCAAGCCTTTCCCCAACAGTGAACCTATGGGTGACGATATTACCGCTAAGGCAGTTTTAAAGGTAGGCGACGATATCACAACAGACCACATTATGCCTGCCGGGGCTAAAATCCTCCCCTACCGTTCAAATATTCCTTTCCTTTCTCAATATTGCTTCGGTGTTTGTGATAAGACATTCCCTGAAAGAATTAAAACTGAAGGCAAGGGTATAGTAATCGGCGGTGCTAACTATGGTCAAGGCTCATCGCGTGAGCACGCAGCACTCGTTCCTCTTTATCTTGGAGTTAAAGCAGTTATTACAAAGTCATTTGCAAGAATTCACTGTGCAAACCTTATAAACGCGGGTATTCTTCCTTTGAATTTTGCAAACGCTGACGATTATGACAAGATTTCACAGGGTGATGAATTGAGCCTCAAGGGAATTAAAAATGCTATTATAAACAATGAGCCCGCCGTTCTTCTCAACCTTACTACAGGCGAAGAATATGAACTTAAATACGACCTTTCACAGCGTCAGAAAGATATTATTCTCGCAGGCGGACTTTTAAATTACACAAAATCAAACTTTTAAGGAGAGATAAAATGGAACAGCAGATTAAAGAAGCTCTCGGCAAGTTTGAAGCTCTTATCAGAGAACAGCTTGCGAGAAATGAAAAAATCAAATCAGAAAAAGAATTTATTGACTTTGAAAAGCTTGATAAAATCATTATCGGTGTTTGTGGCGGTGACGGAATCGGTCCGATTATCACAAAAGAATCAGCAAGAGTTCTTGAATATATGCTCGCTGACGAAGTTGCAAGCGGCAGAATTGAATTCAAGTATATTGACGGTCTTACAATCGAAAATCGTGTTGCGGTTATGAAGGCAATTCCTGACGATGTTCTTGCTGAGCTTAAGGAATGTCATGTAATTCTTAAGGGACCCACAACTACTCCGCAAGCCGGCGACCCGTGGCCAAACATCGAAAGTGCCAACGTTGCAATGCGTAAAGAGCTTGACCTTTTTGCTAATGTTCGTCCTGTTAAGGTTCCCGAGCAAGATATTGACTGGACTTTCTTCCGTGAAAACACAGAGGGTGCATATGCAGTCGGCTCAAAGGGTGTTAATGTTACTGACGAGCTCGCTATGGATTTTGTTGTAACAACAAGCGAGGGTACAGAAAGAATCGCCCGTGCCGCTTATGACTATGCAAGAAAAAACGGCAAAGAAAGAGTTTCAATCATTAACAAGGCAAATGTTATCAAGACCACAGATGGTAAATTCCTCCGTATTTGTAAATCAGTTGGTGAAGAATATCCCGAAATCACAACTGATGAGTGGTATGTTGATATTACAACTGCAAAGCTCATTGACGAAAAGAGAAGAAAAGACTTTAAGGTATTCATTCTTCCTAACCTTTACGGCGATATTATTACAGATGAAGCTGCAGAATTCCAGGGCGGTGTTGGTACTGCCGGCAGTGCTAACCTTGGTAAGAGATACGCAATGTTTGAGGCTATTCACGGCTCTGCTCCCCGTATGATTCGTGAGGGTCGCGGTCAGTATGCAGACCCATGCTCAATGCTTCGCGCAACAGTTATGCTTCTTTCACATATCGGTAAGCAAAATGAAGCTGACTTGCTTGAAAGAGCACTCGATATTTGTATGCTTGAAGAAAAGAAGCTTGTAATCACAGGTCGTGACAATGGTGCAACCTGCAGTGATTTCGGCGATTATGTAATGGAAACTGTTAAAAAGCTTTCATAAGAGGTGAAAAATATGGCAAAGAATGATGGAGTATCAATTTCTGTCATTAAGCGTCTTCCCCGTTATTACAGATTTTTAGGTGAATTAAAAGAACAAGGCATTGTAAGAATATCTTCAAAAGATTTGTCTGCAAAAATGGGCTTTACCGCTTCACAGATTCGTCAGGACTTAAATTGCTTCGGTGGATTTGGTCAGCAAGGTTATGGATATAATATTGAAAGCCTTTATAATGAAATTGGCAATATTCTCGGCGTAAATAATAATCATAATGCAATTCTTATTGGCGCAGGTAATCTCGGTAAGGCAGTTGCTTTGCATATGTCTTTTGAACAAAGAGGCTTTAATATCATCGGTGTATTCGACCGCAATCCTGCACTCACAGGTCAAATGTTACGAGGATTACCCATCAGACATACTGACGGTTTATACGATTTTTGCAGAGATAACTCCCCTACCGTTGCAGTACTTTGTATTCCAAGTGCCGCCGCAGAGGATTTAGCACCACAGCTTGTAGAGCTTGGTATTAAAGGCTTCTGGAATTTCAGTCACTACGATATTTCAGCAAATTACCCTAATGTTGCAGTTGAAAATGTTCACTTAAGTGACAGTCTTATGACATTAAGTTATCATGTAAGTAATCTTGATAACTAAAACCAAAAAGTTAACCCCTACCGAAATGGTAGGGGTTCAGTTTGTCGAAAAAGTCTAGCAAAAGCTGGGCTTTTTTTGTATTTAGTGG
>CAZTLU010000028.1:6196-18856 GCA_964614605.1 uncultured Eubacteriales bacterium | reverse complement strand
TCACTTGTGTTGGCGGCACTTTCAAGCGTGGTTTTCACCCTTTATGCAAGCGATACTCTTTCACGCTCTATCGCGTTCCTTGTGCTTTTCGCCTCAACGGCACTCTGCACCGTGTCGCTTACTGATAAAACTGTGGCAGATACCATCAACGGCGTGGTGAAGTTGGCATTCTCAACATTTTTAGCCCCATTTTCCAATATCCCCGTAGCCATAAAATCACTTCTTAAAAATGACAAAAAGAAAACCGCCGTGCAGATTATCGCGGCAGTTGGTGCGGCAGTTCCCGTGCTTGCAATTGTGATTGCATTGCTTACAAGTGCCGACGCCGCTTTTGAGGGACTTGTATCAAAGATTGCATCAAGTCTTGGTATGACAATTTTAAAGCTTATCGTAACCGCAATCATGGCAGTTCTCGTAGTCTCCTTTGCAGTAACCTGCAAATATAAACTCAACGAATTAAGCGGCGCTCCCCTTGAGCCCGAAAAGGCGAGAAAGCTCAATTCTCCCTTTGCGGTAACATTTTTGGGACTTATCGCCCTTGTTTATCTTTTCTATATGTTCTCGCAGACCGCGTATTTCTTCAGCGCATTTTCGGGAATTCTCCCCGAGGGCTATGAATTCAGCTTCGCCCAGTATGCCCGTCGCGGATTTTTCGAGACCGAGGCAATTGCCGCTATAAATCTTGCGCTTATGACACTTACAATGTGGCTGACAGTTCGCCGAGAAAACGGCAAGCTTAACCCAATCGTCAAGGGACTTCTGACCTTTATTGGTGTGTTCACAATCCTCTTTATCGCCACCGCAATTTCAAAAATGGTTATGTATATAGGGGAGTATGGGCTCACGGTTCTGCGCCTTTTCACATCTGTATTTATGCTTGCCACCGCAGTTGTAATGGTTGCATTTATCATAAGAATTTTCAAGCCCGAGCTTAAAACTATGAAGTATGCGGCGCTCATCTCAATGGCACTTTTCACAGCCCTTTGCCTTTGCGGAATTGACCGCACCGTAGCCGCCTATAATGTGAACGCATATCTCGACGGCAAGCTCCCGACTATTGATGTTGATACCCTCTATTTCCTTTCGGACTCCGCAATTCCTTATGTTGCAAAGCTCACCGAATGTGATAACGAAACTGTAAGAAAAGACGCTTCAAATATTGTCATTGATATGTACGAAGATTATATAGGATACAGAGGAGATTACAGTGACGATGCAAACGGCTCATACAGAACAGATTTTGTTCTTGCGGGCACGGACTATACAGTTTCAATACATCTTGCCGCAAAAGCCATAGACAGTCGCGAAATCAAATATTACAGCCCATACGAAATAAATGATAATAAAGACTACTCCGACCAATACAGCCAAATCATCGAAGACGAAGACCTTCTTTTTGACGACGAAACATTAACTTGGGAATGAATTGTAGGGGACGACGACCCGCGCCCCGTATGGTTTAATAATAATTTAATTCAAATGCAGGAACTATGTAGGGGCAGTTCACGAACTGCCCGTCAATAAAGATGAAATCTATTACGGACGCTTCGTGAAGCGTCCCTACAAGGTCAGGAGAGAGAAAATGAAAAGAATAGTTTACATTATAATGATGCTCTATTACGCTCTTATGTGTGTTGACTTGTTCGTTGGAATTTGCTCGATTTTTTCTATAAATATTTTTTTACTGCCATTCTTATATATTGGATGGTTTGCTTTGCCTGTTATATTTTTATTTTATATAAGTATTGTCGGCATTATACTGTTTACTACTTTAGCACACTTTTATAAAGGTAGTTTCAAAATAATCGCAGTAATATGCTTGTGCATAATGGCGATAGGTAATGCTTTTGTTATGTTTGAAGAGCCAACATTTTTATTGAATATTATCTTGATTGCACTAACTATTTATATCGCAAAAGAAAATACAAAAACAGACTCAAACGAGTCAGCACCTGCAACGGATAAAAAGAAAAAATGCAAAATACTCATAATCGTATTATTAAGTGTTGCTTTGCTGATTTCGGTATTGATTGTGAATATAGAAGTGTATAAAGACGGTCGATTAGACAATGAAAAACAAGCCTTTTATGAAATAAAATCAGATTATGAGCTTGTTGTTGAGAATATTCTTATTTATATAGAAAAAACACAATACACCGAGCCATATTGTGTTAATGTTTATGTTGAAGACAATAAAACAATATTAAGACAAACAGGACCTGATGATTATTATGAAATGGAAGTAGATACTTCTGTTTATGAAAGTCTGCAAAGAATAGAACAATCGTATTATGATTTGGGTTATTCTTTGTGGTGCATAAGAATTGATAATGATGCAATTTGCTTTGATACTGAGATAGGTTTCGCCGTTGTGTATTCCATAGATAATAAAACATTAGAAGAAAAGGGTATGAATGTAAGTTACTATGGCGAAAAATATATCTGCAAAAAATTAGAGGATAATTGGTATATGTGCAATACTTGGCGTCACGCAAGATAATAAATAAAAGAAAAAACGGACATCAAACGATGTCCGTTAATTTTCGTTAATCTGTTTAGAATTAAACTGCTCTTTCAACCTTACCTGAACGAAGGCAACGAGTGCAAGCATAAACTCTCTTAGGAGAGCCGTTTACAACTGCTTTAACTCTTCTAACGTTGGGTTTCCATGTTCTGTTTGAACGTCTGTGTGAGTGAGAAACCTTGATGCCGAAAGCAACGTCTTTACCACAATATTCGCATTTTGCCATTTCAAAGGCACCTCCTTGTATAACGGGGATAAATAATCAAATTACAACGAGAGATATTGTAACAGAAACTTTAGCAATTTGCAAGCCTTTTTTGAAAAATATTTTTAATAAAATGTAGAAAAAACACTTGCATTTGCAATAGAAATAATATATAATAACCTCAAACGAACATTTGTACGATTGTGAGGACTAAAAATGGCTGATAAATCAAAAGCATTAGAAACCGCATTACTTCAAATAGAAAAGAATTACGGCAAGGGCGCAGTTATGCGTCTTGGCGAAAACAGTTCATTAAATGTTGAGGCTGTTTCAACAGGCTCAATTTCTCTTGACCACGCAACAGGTATCGGCGGTTTGCCTAAGGGCAGAATTATTGAAATCTATGGACCCGAATCTTCAGGTAAAACAACTCTCGCATTGCAGGTTGTTGCCGAGGCACAGAAAAACGGCGGCGAGGCAGCGTTTATTGACGCCGAGCACGCTCTTGACCCCGAATATGCCGAAAATCTTGGCGTAGATATCAATTCTCTTCTCGTTTCACAGCCCGATAACGGCGAGCAGGCACTTGAAATTGCCGAGGCTCTGGCTCGTTCAGGCGCTCTTGATGTTATTGTTGTTGACTCCGTTGCGGCTCTCGTTCCCCGTGCAGAAATTGAGGGCGATATGGGTGACAGTCATGTTGGTCTTCACGCTCGTTTAATGTCACAGGCTCTTCGTAAGCTTGCAGGCGTAATCAATAAGTCAAATACTCTTATTATCTTTATCAATCAGCTTCGTGAAAAGGTCGGCGTAGTTTACGGCAACCCCGAGGTTACAACAGGTGGCCGTGCCCTTAAATTCTATGCCTCAATGCGCATTGATGTCCGCCGTGTTGAGCAGTTAAAAGGTCAGGGTAGCGAGTTTATCGGTTCTCGTACCCGTGCAAAGATTGTTAAGAATAAGGTGGCTCCCCCATTCAAAGAGGCAGAGTTTGATATTATGTACGGCGAGGGCATTTCAAAGATTGGCGAAATAGTTGACCTGGGCGTTAAGTTCGATATTATGAAAAAGAGCGGTGCATGGTTCTATTACGGCGAACAGCGTCTTGGTCAGGGCAGAGAGAATGTAAAAATTCTCTTTAAGCAGAACCCCGAATTAGCTGACGAAATCGAATGCCAAATCCGTGAAAAAATGAAAGAGGCTCTTGAGACTAAAAAGGGTGCACCAACTCCCGTTTCACAGCCCGAGCTTGTAAAGGTTCCCACAACAAAAGCGGCGGCACGCGCAAAGCTTGATATAGCGGTGGATGACGACGAATGATTTTATCTGTCAAAAAAGGAAACGCCAACAAGATTCACATCTATGTTGACGACGAATACCGTGCCACCGTTGACAGTGACTACTGGTATTCCGAAAAGTACAGAAATTTAAAAGAAATAAACGAAGAAGAACTGACCGAGTTGCTTGACGCGGTCAGTTTTCGTCGTGCTTATAATAAAGGGCTTGATTTTCTCTCACGCCGTCCTTACGGCACAAAGGAGTTAATTAAAAAGCTTTGCGAAAAGGGTCACGAAAAAGAATCCGCCGAAAAGGCTTGCGAAAGACTTACCGAATTAGGTCTTTTAAATGATGAAGAATTCGCCCGAATTTTAGCAAACGAGCTTCTTGAACGAAAAAATTACAGTACAAAAAGAATTAGGCAGGAGTTGTCATTCCGTGGAATTGACCGTGAAATTGTGGAAAATACCATTGTTGCACTTGACAATGACCCACAATCCCGTATTATAATAATAGTCAAGAAAAAATATATGAACAAAATCGGTGACGAAAAGGGCAAAAAGCGTACCATTGATGCGCTTATGCGGTTGGGGTATTCCTATTCCGACATTAAAAACGCCCTCAACACTATTACTGAATTTGACGAGGAACAAGATTATGAGTAAAAAAATTGGTATGATTTCTCTCGGTTGTCCCAAAAATCAGGTAGATGCCGAGGTAATGCTTGCAAAGCTTCAGAATAATGACTTTGAAATTGTCAATGACCCTGCAGATGCCGATGTGGTAATCGTAAACACCTGTGGTTTTATTGAGGATGCAAAGAAAGAATCAATCGAAAATATTCTCGATATGATTTCATATAAAGAGGATTACCCCGAAATGAAAGTTCTTGTAACAGGTTGCCTTGCCGAGCGTTATCAGTCCGAGATTTTTAATGAAATCCCCGAGGTTGACGGCGTAATCGGTATCGGCGCAAATGAGGATATCTGCGAAATCTGTAACAAGCTTATCGAGGGCGAAAAAGCAGAGAGTTATCCCGAAAAAACCAACCTTAAAATCGAGGGCGACCGTATTCTTACAACACCGCCATATTCAGCATATCTCAAAATAGCCGAGGGTTGCTCAAATCATTGTACCTATTGTGCAATACCCGGGATTCGCGGTGAATTCAGAAGCAGACCCAGTGAAAGTATTCTCGCCGAGGTTAAAAAGCTTGCCGATGAGGGTGTAAAAGAGCTCGTGGTCGTTGCACAGGATACCACTCGCTACGGTGAAGATTTATATGGCAAAAATGCACTTGTGCCATTGCTTAAAGCATTGTCGATGGTTGATGGTATTGAATGGATTAGACTTCTCTACCTCTACCCTGAAAGAATTGATGATGCGCTCATTGATGAAATCGCAAACAACGATAAAATCGTAAAATATATGGATATTCCGCTTCAGCATTGCAGTAAAAATGTGCTGAAACGAATGAACCGCCACGGCGACCGCGAAACACTTACCGCGTTGCTTAATAAAATCCGTGACAGAATTGACGGTGTTACAATCCGTACCACATTCATTGCAGGCTTCCCCGGTGAAACTCAGGAAGAATTTGAAGAGCTCTGCGAATTTGTTGAAGAAATGCGTTTTGAAAGAATGGGCTGTTTTGCTTATTCAGAAGAGGAGGGCACTCCCGCCGCAAAATTAGACGGTATGCTTGACCCCGAAATCCGCGCAGAACGAGCAGAAATTATCAACGAGCGTCAGAATTCAATACTTGACGAAATCAGCGAAAGTCTTATCGGCAAAGCCCTCCCGACAATCGTTGAGGGCTATGACGCTTACTCCGATTCATATTATGGCAGAACAACTATGGATGCTCCCGAAATTGATACACAAATCAGCTTCGTTTGTGGATATGAGCTTAACGACGGCGATATTGTAGAGGTTGAAATTATGAATATTGTTGATGGTGTGCTTACAGGAGAAGTTATATGACGCTTAATGTTCCCAACAAGCTAACAATTATAAGAATTCTCTTAACTCCTATTTTTCTCGCAGTTATTTTGTGGGAAGGGTTGCCACACCGTTTTCTTATTGCGTGTTTAATCTTTTCAATAGCCTCAATAACTGACGCAATTGACGGTAAGCTTGCCCGCAAAAACAATCAGATTACAAATTTCGGCAAATTTCTTGACCCCATAGCAGACAAGGTTCTCACCACCGCCGCGCTTTTGGCTTTTATGACCATGGGACTTTGTAATATCTGGATTGTAATGCTCGTTCTTACCCGCGAATTCGCAATCGCCTCAATCCGTATGATTGCGGCGGCAGGGGGCGTGGTAATCCCCGCAAATATATGGGGCAAAATCAAAACTGTCAGCCAGATGACATTTACAATTCTCATTATGCTTTTGGGTGAGGTTTATTATATTCTTGCAGATTTCAATGCAGAATTACTTGCAAAGCTCCCCGAACTGTCTTTAATTTCAAACGGTTTGTTGTGGATTACTGCAATTTTAACCGTGATTTCAGGTGCAATTTATATTAAAGACAGTATTAAAATAATTGATTTCACAAAATAATTGCAAAATGCGAAACAATGTGATATAATCGCATATAATAAATTGAAAATAATCTAAAGACTGTGACCGAAAAGAGTAACAGAGGTATTTT
Source organism: uncultured Eubacteriales bacterium (assembly GCA_964614605.1). GTDB lineage: Bacteria > Bacillota > Clostridia > Oscillospirales > Acutalibacteraceae > Fimenecus. The sequence goes on along the minus strand of CAZTLU010000028.1, from coordinate 12,188 downwards.
TATCAGAGATTACGGGTCGTCGGCTGAAAGCCCGTATTAAAAAGCTTTTGCGAAGTGCATTCGTGAGTCGGTATGGGGAAATACATACCCGTGTGGTTGCGTTATGAACCAATCGAGTTATAAATCGAAGTGGAACCGCGATTAGTCGCCTTCGTCTGTATTGTTACGGACGAAGGTTTTTTATTTTTTGGAGGAAAATAATGTTTGACAGACTGAAAGAGGATATTCAGACAGTCAAAGAACGCGACCCTGCGGCGTCAAGTGTTCTTGAAATACTGTTTCTGTATCCCGGGCTTAAAGCCATAAGGGCACATCGCGTTGCTCATTGGTTTTTTCGCCGTAATATGAGATTTATCGCCCGCGCAATTTCACAACACGCGGCAAAAAAGACAAATATTGAAATTCATCCCGGTGCTACCATCGGCAGACGCTTTTTCATTGACCACGGCACAGGCGTGGTAATCGGAGAAACTGCTGAAATCGGTGACGATGTAACAATTTATCAGGGCGTTACCCTGGGCGGTACGGGTAAAGATACGGGCAAGCGCCATCCCACAATCGGCAACGGCGTAATGATTGGCTCGGGCGCCAAAGTGTTAGGACCATTTAAAGTAGGCGACTATTCAAACATTGCCTCGGGTGCTGTGGTGCTTGACGAAATCCCGCCCAACTCAACTGCCGTGGGCGTTCCCGCAAGAGTTATCAAACGAAACGGCAAGCGGGTTGATAATCTTGACCAGGTGCATATTCCCGACCCCGTATCACAGGAATTCTGCAGACTAAATGCAAAAATCGACAGACTTGAAAAAGAACTGAAGAAATATAAAGGAGAAGAAAAATAATGAAAATTTTTAACACTCTCACAAGACAAAAAGAAGAACTTAAAACAATCGTACCCAATGAATTAAAGGTTTACGCTTGCGGTCCGACAGTTTACAACTATATCCATATCGGTAACGCTCGTCCTCTCTGTGTGTTTGACACTTTCAGAAGATATATGGAATACCGTGGATATAAGGTGAATTTCGTACAGAATTTCACAGATATCGACGATAAGATTATCCGCCGTGCAAACGAAGAGGGTACAGATTATAAAACCGTATCTGAAAAATATATTGAAGAATTCTGGACAGATGCAAAGGGAATGAATGTGCGTGAGGCAACAGTTCACCCCAAGGCAACTGAAAATATTGACGAGATTATCAATATCGTAAGCACTCTTATCGACAAAGGCTATGCCTATGCAGTAGATAACGGCGATGTTTATTTCAGCCCCAAGCAGTTTAAAGAATACGGTAAGCTTTCACATCAGCCTCTTGAAGACCTTGAAGCAGGTGCCCGAATCAATGTTGAAGAGGTTAAGCGCGAGCCAATGGACTTTGCTCTCTGGAAGTCCGCAAAGCCCGGCGAGCCCTATTGGGAGTCACCTTGGGGTCACGGCAGACCCGGTTGGCATATTGAATGCTCTGCGATGGTACGCCGTTATTTAGGCACAACTATCGATATTCATTGCGGCGGTCAGGACCTTGTTTTCCCTCACCACGAAAACGAAATAGCACAGAGCGAGTGCTGCAACGGTGCACCATTTGCAAATTATTGGATGCACAACGGATTTATCAGCGTTGACAATGTTAAGATGTCAAAATCTCTCGGCAATTTCTTCACAGTTCGTGATGTTGCCAATGAATATGGCTATGAGCCAATTCGTTATTTCCTTATTTCTTCTCATTACAGAAGCCCAATCAATTACAGTATTGATATTATCGAGCAGTGCAAGGCTTCACTTGTCCGTCTTTATAACTGCCGTGAAAGTCTTGATTTCGCTATGAAGAATGCTGTGGATGCTCTTCCTGAAAATGCAGAAGAAATCAAGAAGACTCTCGATTCACGCCGTGAGCAGTTTATCAAGGCTATGGATGATGACCTTAATACTGCAGATGCTATTTCAGCCGTATTCGAGCTTGTACGCGACATCAACACAAGCGTAATCACTGATGCTCCCGCGAAAGAGCTTGTTGAAATTGCTGCAAAGCTCTTCGACGAATTAACAGGAGTTCTCGGTCTTGTTTATAACAGAAAAACCGAGAGCCTTGACGACGAAATCGAAAAGCTTATCGAAGCTCGCACTCAGGCTCGTAAAGAAAGAAACTGGGCAGAGGCAGACCGTATCCGTGACGAGCTCAAAGCACAGGGTATCGTTCTTGAAGATACACCCCAAGGCGTTAAGTGGCACAGAGAGTAATTCTCAACGGCTATTTTTCCGCCATAACTCGCCCAAAATACTCGTCAATACACGAGTATTGCCTGCGTTTTTTGACGATTCTGACAAAAAAATATCTCGCTGATAATTGTGACTCATTTTGCAAGTGATTTTTAAACTCGGTCACAAAACAGCGTAACACCGTAATCGTTACAAATAACTGAATATTTGAATTTGCCGACGGTAATCACAAAATTACTGTCGGCATATTTTATTTTTTCCTCAGTTATTCCGCAATTTTTAAAGGTGGCGCGTTGATTTTCTTCGTCTTCACTCGTCAGCACGCAACAAATCTGCAAAAATGTATCTAAACCCGTGTTTATGTCCATACTTTCCGTAAGCACCAGCCCGACACCCTTTATGGTGTTGTTTGTGTCAAGTGAAAGGGAAATGAGCATTTCATCCTTTTCGCAAAAAAGATAGTTTTCACCTGCTTCGTCAGTGCCAAGAATAAAATCCGCAGTTGCAAATTCCGTGCCATATTGACTGTTCATTCTTTCTGTGAATTGCTGAACACCGAATTTACTCTCTTGTGAGCATCCACCAAAGGCAAATAAACAGATTACCGACAAAAAAATACATATTTTTTTCAACATTTTAATCACCTGACTATGTATATGATGAAAAATATAGCAAATTTACAAATTCTTAACAAAAAAACTATTGGAATTCTACATAAAAAGTTGTAAAATAAATTCATAAATATATGAAGGCGTGATTTCCTTGTTAAAAAATTTTAAAAAGAAAAGCTTAAAGGCAAAAATCGGTATAATTGCATTTATCGTTTTTATGATTGTGCTGGTTGGTTATGTGCTTTATTCAAATTTCAAGCCCGAGCCCTCCGCAGAGTATGAAATTGCAGAGGTAAGCTACGGCTCAATTACCGATACTCTTGACGTAAGCGGTACTGTCACCTCGGGTGTCAGCGAAAGCTTTACGGCTATTGAGGGAGTAATGGTTGAAGAAGTCCTTGTAAATGTGGGCGACCGTGTTTCAAAGGGCGATAAGCTTGCAAGCTTTAATGTTTCTGCAGCAGTACAATATCTTACCGCTGCACAGAAGGATTATAACGAGGCACTCACAGAATATAACAACGCAAAATCCTCGTCAGATGCAAACGCAAGCAAAAAAGCACAGCTCGAAAAGGATATAGCGGCTAAAAAATCAGAAATTACTGCGCTCGAAAAAGAAATTGCAGCACTTGAAAGTGAAATTGAGAATGCCGAGCCCGTAACAGAAACACAGAGTATCCCACAAGAGCAGATTGACGCTATCGTAGCTCAAATGCAGGAAAACGGCGCTACACAGGAGCAGATTGACGAATTTATCGCCGCTGCGGGCAACGCTCAAATCCCCGTAACCTCAACTGATACATCAAAAGCAGAAGAGCTTACACAGAAAAATATTAAGCTTGTACAGCTTAATTCCGAGCTTTCATCACTTCAGGCAGAGTCTGCCCTTGCAGTTACAACAGACGACTCAATGCTCGAGGCATTAAAGTCAGTTGCTGACAGTAAAAAAGCAAGCTATGAAAGTGTTAAAGCAATTTACGATGAGATGAAAAACGGTTGGTATGCCGAAAATAACGGTATAGTAACAGTTGTAAACATCAAAGCAGGCGAGAGCTTTGTTCCCGTTGCAGAGTCAAACTCTTCAATTGACCTTTCTGCACTTCTCGGTACATCGGGTATTGATGCAAACACTTCAAATATGATTAGCTCGTTGCTTGGCAGTGCACAGTCTGTTCCTACAGGCACAGGCATCACAATTGAGAGCTATGATGATATGCTCGTATCAGTTACCGTGGGTAAATCCGACCTTCTTAAAATCAAGGTGGGTATGGAGGCAGTTGTAACGAGCCTTGACGCAGAATACGAGGGCGAGGTTGTATATGTAGGTGCCACTGCCGCAGAATCCAATGGTATGGATTTAAGCTCACTTATGGGCACATCTTCGGGCGCTACCGGTGCAATTGTAGAGGTTAAAATCAAAAATCCCGATGAAAAGATAGTAATCGGTTTTGATGTTGATATTAAAATTAAGCTTTCAACTGTTGATGATGTTTTAAAGATTCCCGTTGAGTGTGTAATGTATGAAAACGGTAAATATTCAGTTTTCGTTTATGACAGTGAAGAGGGAACAATTGTAAGACGCATAATCACAAAGGGTACTCTTGATGACTCAAGCTATGAAATCATTGACGGACTTGGGGCAGGCGAAAAAGTAGTCAAGAGTCCAGACCCCAATATGACTGACGGTACAAAAATTACTGAAAAGGCGAGTGACAACTGATTTAATCAGCGGTTACTTAAGAGGTGTTGAACTTTGAATATAAGAGAAAATATCCGCATTGCCGTTTTCAGTATAAAAACCAATATTATGCGTTCACTTCTCACAATGCTTGGCATTATAATCGGCGTTGCATCCGTTATTGCAATTGTTACAGTCGGTAACGGCGGACGCGATTACATCGTGGGTATGATTCGCGATATGGGTAACAGTGCAATTTCACTTACAGTTAAGAGCAGTGCGGCTGATGATGAAGACTATTTTACTGATGCAGACATTGCGGCAATTAAAAAGCTTGACGGTGTGCAGTACGCCTCAATGCAGAGCATGGCAATGTGTCAGATGACCGCAAATGACCAAAGTGGCTTTTTAATGGGCATCGGCGGAAATACCGATATGCAGAATTTAATGCAGACATCCTGCATTTACGGCAGATTTTTCAATCAGGAGGAATTCGAGCAGGGCAAATATGTGGGCGTTATTGATGTGAGCAGCGCGTTACAGCTTTTCGGCACTAAAAATGTTGTGGGCGAATATATAAGCTGTACTTCAGATACTCTCACAATCTCAGTAAAAATTATCGGCGTTATTGATATAATGTCAAGTATGAATATGGACACCGAAGATTATATGGAGCAAATGTCCTCAATGATGGGCGGAATGCAGATGACGAGCTGTATGATGATTATGCCCGCCACCGTTGTAAGTGAGATTAACGGCTCAACACAGAATCGTTATGACACAATCAACATCACCGCAGTTGAAGAAAGTCAGCTTGACGGTATAGGCACCGCCGCAATAAACTATATCCGTTCACTTCACGACAATTTTGAAAAGGATTGCTACACAGTTACCAATATGGCAACCTATATTGATTTGCTTGATACGGTTATCAATGTGTTCACAATCTTCATAGCCGCCGTCAGTGCTATTTCACTTGTGGTTGGCGGTATCGGCGTTATGAACATAATGCTTGTGTCAATTACCGAGCGTACCCGTGAAATCGGTATAAGAAAGGCTCTGGGTGCCAAAACGGGTACAATTATGTTCCAGTTCTTAACTGAATCCATAATTCTATGTCTTATAGGCGGTATTATAGGATTTTTGTTGGGCGTGGCGCTTGCGGCAATGGTTTCACATATTATGGATGTACCTTTGACTGTTCAACCTTCGACGGTTGCGTTGGCGGTGGGATTCTCTTCGGCAATTGGTATTATCTTTGGTGTATATCCTGCCCGCAGAGCTGCAAAGATGCCACCTATTGAGGCACTTCGCAGAGATTAATTACAGTGCAATGCTCTGCATCGATATAAATTCTTTCAGAATTTTCGATATGTGTTTTGTACTCGATATGCCTTACGGCTCGATATGTTTGCTGTCGCAAACGAGAATTTATAAAGTAAATATATCGAGTTGAGCTCTTGCTCAACATATCGACAGAAC
>CAZTLU010000028.1:0-6096 GCA_964614605.1 uncultured Eubacteriales bacterium | reverse complement strand
GAATTTATAAAGTAAATATATCGAGTTGAGCTCTTGCTCAACATATCGACAGAACTTATGTTGAAGAATATTATTATGGTTTTGATAATAATTTATATGAACTAAATCGTTTTGCATAAGAACTTTCAAATTTATGATGTATATACATTTTGTATATACATCATTTTTTTATTGAATATATGTTCTGTAAAGTAAAATTCTTTACAAAATTTGCATTCTGAAAGCGGACAAACCCTTGAAACTGCGAGTTTTAAACATTTTCAACAGAGTTTTCAACACTTTCAAAGTTCAAATCCTTGTTAAAAATCAACCAAATAAATAAAGGTATAGTTGAAAATTAACTGTATATTTTATTGCTTTTCTGCATTTATTTTGCAAGATTTTAATTTCTTCCGCCATTTATTTATACTATTTAACAGATTTTTTCACATTGTATTATTCTTCGACTTTTGTCGAAAAGTTTTTAAATATTTTTTTGAAAATATATTGCCATATTTTACCAAATGTGGTAAAATATGGCAGACAATTCAGTCAGGCAGATTTTAAAATTAAAAACGGAGGCTAAAATAATGGTAAATAATCTGAAGATTTTATTGTCGGGTGAGGGCAGCGAGTTCGGTAAGAACTGCGCCAATGTGTTAAGAACATACGGATATGATGTGTACCTTGTTCAAAAGGACGGCAAGGCGGTACTTAATAAGCTTGAGAACGGAGAATTCGATGTGCTTGTGATGGACGCCTTTATGTCGGGGCTTGATGCCTTGGGAGTAATCAATGAATTGAAGACACAAGAAAAGAAACCGCTTATAATGGTAATGTCGGGCACCGACAATCCGATTTTTGAGCAAGAGGTTTTGTCTGCGGGGGCGGACTATTACTTTCTCAAACCCTTTGATATTGCAATGCTTGCACAGCGAATTGGTCAGTTTACAGGCGGCTCGGGTGCAAAAAAGGGCGAGGTAGTTCGCAATGACACGGATTTACAGATGACTGTCAGCGAGATTATGCATCAGATTGGTGTCCCGGCTCACATAAAAGGCTATCAGTATTTACGCGAAGCAATCGTTTTGTCAATCAATGACCGTGAAATGATGAGCTCAGTTACAAAAGTGCTTTACCCCACGGTTGCTAAAACATATTCAACAACAGCTTCAAGAGTTGAGCGTGCAATCCGCCACGCCATTGAGGTTGCGTGGGATAGGGGAGATGTCGATGTTTTGTCTTCATATTTCGGCTACACCATACAGAATTCCCGCGGAAAGCCCACAAACTCTGAATTTATCGCAATGATTAGTGATAAGCTAAGACTTCGTATGAAAATTTCTTGACAAGCTTAAATGTAAATGGTATAATTTTAAATGCTTCGTGAGGGAGTAGTCGGCACATAATTCATGGCATTTAAAATTATGTGTGGCAAGTCAACATACTGGTTCTTATGAATCTGGCTTACCTATAAGCATTTTGCTTTATGACAAGACTCATGTATGACTATTTTATGATAGCCATACTGGGTCTTTTATTTTGTCCCATTATGGCAAACGGGAGGAAAAATTTATGACACTTTGGGAAATCGTTTTAATCGCGGTAGGTCTTGCGATGGATGCTTTTGCTGTTGCAGTATGCAAGGGATTAAAAATGCGTAAAATCAACTATAAGCAAACAGCTCTTATTGCCCTTTTCTTCGGTGGATTTCAGGCGCTTATGCCATTAATTGGTTGGGTGCTGGGCAAACAGTTTGAAAAGTATATCGTGAGCATTGACCATTGGATAACCTTTGTTTTACTTGGTTTTATCGGTGGAAAAATGATTTGGGAATCCTTCAAAAAAGAAGAGGAAGATTGCGAAAACTGTAATTCTTCTATGGATTTAAAGGAGCTCACAGTTCTTGCGATTGCCACAAGCATAGATGCCCTGGCAGTTGGAATTACCTTTGCGTTCTTGCAGGTAAATATTGCGGTTTCAGTAACTCTCATTGGCGCAATCACATTTGTTTTATCAGCAATCGCAGTATTCATCGGTCACAAGTTCGGTGCAAAGTACAAGGATAAAGCAGAGCTTGCAGGCGGAATTGTGCTTGTTCTCATAGGCGTAAAGATTCTTTTGGAGCACCTTGGTATAATCAATTTCTGATTTCGGTGATATTATGATTAAAACTTTACTCTGGGATATTGACGGAACACTACTCAATTTTGAAAAAGCAGAAAACTATGCCATAAAGAAATGCTTTGAGATTTTGGGGTTGGGTGAATGCACCGACGAAATGGTAGCTCGCTATTCACACATTAACAGAAAGTATTGGGAGGCACTTGAGCGTGGCGAAATTACAAAGCCTCAGGTTCTTCGCGACAGATTCCTGGAGTTTTTTAAATCCGAAAATATCGATTTTGACCGTATTGACGATTTTAATGCAGAATATCAGGTGCGTCTGGGCGATAAAGTCTTTTTCTGTGATAACGGACTTGAAACCGTAACCGCACTCAAGGGTAAAATTCGTCAGTATGCCGTAACAAACGGTACATACATAGCTCAAAACCGAAAGCTTACGCAATCAGGACTCATTGATATCTTTGACGGCGTATTTATTTCCGATAAAATCGGTTATGAGAAACCATCAGTTGAATTTTTTGAAGCTGTGCAGAGCGAAATCGGCGAATTTTCGCACGATGAGGTAATGATTATCGGTGATTCGTTAACCAGCGATATGCGTGGCGGAAATAATGCTGATATTCTCTGTTGTTGGTATAATCCCCACGGCGCCAAAAATAAATACGGCATAAAAATCGACTACGAAATCAAGGATATAGCAGAAATTTCAAATATTATTAAATAAACAAGAAATTAAAGGGACTGTTGCACAACTAACAGTTCCTTTTTTTGTACAACATTACAAATCGGCAGAAAAAAATAAAATCGCATTGTCAACTTTTTCAATTTGTGGTAAAATTAATTGAATATATTTTAGAAAAGGAGAGTGGTAAAATGAGCGTACTTGATAAAGTAAAAGCATTTGGTACTGAAATCAAGACTCATTGGAACACTCCGGCAGAAGGTAACTATGTTCCTTATAAAGAATATAAGGATGTTGTTATCGGCGTCGGTGCTAACTACACAGGCTCAAAGGTGCTTGAGTATATCGGCTTCTGGTCAAGCTGTTTCCTCATTATGCACCACTATAAGCTTCCTTATCTCACATTCTCTGTCATTGGTATTCTGAATATGCCTCTCGGCTATATTTCAGCACTTATGTGGTGGTATGTGTGTGATAACCTGGGCTTCTTGAAAAAGAAAATGGAAAGAATATTCTATGCAGTTTATGTCGGTATGATGATTTTCGGTATATCTACGATACTGTTTGACTATTCCCGTCTTTTTGACCCGACGAGTAAGTTTATAACAACCCTTAACGGATTAGAAGGTATGAATGCAACGGCTTGCTTCAAAACCTTTGGTACACACTTCCTCTATACAGGTTGGGTAGGTGCCCGTAATATTTTCTGGCGTAAAAAGCTGTTGCCTAAATACGGCAGATATAAGTATTCACTTTATTGTGATGTTGTGCCAAAATGTATAATGGTTATTCTTATCGGTTGGCTTCCTGTTTATGAGATTACAGATGTTGCTACTCGTGTATGGGTTGCAAACCTTCTCTTTGCTACATACAATGTATTCGGCTTCGGCAATGTGCTTGAAACCTGCACAAAGAGCATCAGCCCCAATTTGCAAGAAAGAATTCTTGTTCGCAGCTACCCCGTAAAGATTTCTCATATTTTCAACTCAATTCTTGCAATTGTTCTTCCCGCAATTATCGGTGCTCTCCGTTATGAGTGGGCAGACATCAATATGTACCGCTATGTTATTCCGATAACATTTATCACTGCTGCAGTTTGCACAATGTATCTTGCGGGCAGAATTAAAGAGAGAATTCCGCAGCCGCCTATTGAAGAAAAGGTTAATATCAAATTCTGGGATGGTATGTTCGGTGTTCTTAAAAACAAATACTTGCTTATCAATACCGTAGTTGGTCTTATTGACTCTCTCGGTAACGGTATGCTTCCGTTTGTTACAATTCTTTATTTCTACACATTCCGTTTGAGCGGTCTTCCATACAGCTTGCTCGTTGCACTTATTTCTTTCGCGGGAACTCCGCCCGATTTGTTATCACCGTATTTCTTAAAGCGTTTCTCATACAAGCAGATTATGATTTTCTATCAGTTAACCCGTGCAATCGGTTACGGTATTATCGCGGCTGCTATGTGGTTCTGCGGTGAAAACCTTACACTCTGCGGTACAATCTGCGTAGTTGTATTGTTCTTTATGGAAATGACAAAGACTGTTCCTACAACTGCCGGTCACGATATGAATGTTCGTATCGGTGACTATCAGATGTATCTTTCAGGTGAACGTCTTGAAAGCTTTGCAGGTGTGTTCGGCTGGTTCACAGGCCCTATCACATCTTTCGTAGGTCTTATTATTCCTCTTATGCTTCTTAAATACGGCTTCAACAGTAACTGGGATGTTCTCTTCATTGACGAGTCAAGAAGAAACATTATCGTTATCCCGATTATCGTTGATGTTATCGGCTTCTTCCTTATGACCATTCCTTATCTCTTCTGGGATTACGACAGCAAGAAACAGAATATGGTTATGGAAGTTCTCAAACGCCGTGCAGAAGTTACAGAAAGACGTGCTGCTGAAGAAGGCAAGTCAATTGCCGGCAGCTATAAAGGTTAATGGGGGTGAGTTATATGAGTAAAAAAGAGAAAAAGAAAGTAAATAATCTCACTCAGGATGAGCCTATAGTTCTTGATATTCCCGAGGATGAAATCTGGACTTATCAGGTCCCCGGTCTTGCAGCACCTCATATTAACAAACCCTATAAGCACTATGGTATTAAAAAGGTGATTTTTGCCCTTGTTATCATTGTTGCAGTTTCTCTCTCAATGTATTTTTCAGTTCGTACCGTTCAGAGCGATACATTTGAATACAAAGAGTTAGAAAGTGGTTATCAGCTCGATAAATTCAGCAATACAGGTTATATTACCGAGCTTGATATTGACTATGTTATGAAAGTTGTTTATGACGAGAACAACCCCGATGTGACAACTAATTTTACACTCCAGAAAGATACCTCAAAGCCTATCATAGCCATTCGTGAGTATGCACTTAACTGTGACGAAAAGGTTAAGGTTATCAATATCGGTGCAGATGTGCTTGAAATAGACGGTAAATCATTCTATTCTTGCTGGGCACTTCAACGCATTGAGGTTGACGAGAACAATCCTAATTATTGTGATATCGATGGCGTTCTCTACAATAAGGATAAAACAGAAATTATCTGTGTTCCTACTGACCGTGATACATATCTTGCCGAAAAATACGGATATGCAGAGTATGACGATTACGGTTACAGAGTAGAGCCTGCAGTTGAAGACGAAAATTACGCTGATTATGAAAGAGATTGCCTTACATATGTAATTCCGTCAACCGTTAAAACTGTTGGTGAGCTTTGCTTCAACTATGCAAATATGACAACTGTTTACATTCCTGAGGGCGTTACAACAATCGAAACTCTTGGTTTCTATGAGATTCCCAAGCTTGCAAACATCTATTCATATGTTCCTGCAGGTGAGGTAACGGATACTCACTATACCTCTGATGAGGCTCTCGGCGAGGTTTACTACTCATTGCCCGAAGGACTTGAATACATCGGTTCAGACGCATTTACACAGTGTCAGGCTCTTACTTATATGTATATTCCTGCAAGTGTTAATCACATTGGCCACCACGCATTCTGGGATACTTGCTATAAGCAGGACGGTAATGTTTTAGGTGTTAATGTAATAAATGTAGCCACAACTGAAGAAGAATTCGAGTCAGTTGAAACAGGTGACAGCTGGCGTCCCCAGTATGACTATATGCTCTTCAAGAAGAGTGTAGATATTGTATACGCTGCAGAAAGACAGCCAATGCCCGCTGAATAAAATTTATAACATATAAAAACCCCTCCGTATCAACTGATACGGAGGGGTTTTATGATAGCTCAAATTTGAATTTGTCGAACTCTTTTCAATTTGATGTATTACTAAAATCGACCAT
>CAZTLU010000027.1:0-19371 GCA_964614605.1 uncultured Eubacteriales bacterium | reverse complement strand
GTGACGCATCTGTTTATGATGCAATGGTTCGTTTGGCACAGGATTTCTCAATGAGATATATTCTTGTTGACGGTCACGGTAACTTTGGTTCAGTTGACGGTGACCCGCCTGCTGCATACCGTTACACAGAGTCAAGAATGAGTAAAATTGCTCTTGAAATGCTGACAAATATCGACAAGGATACAGTTGATTTCACAACAAACTACGATGACCGTCTTAAAGAGCCCACAGTTCTTCCGTCAAGATACCCCAACTTGTTGGCAAACGGTTCAACGGGTATTGCCGTTGGTATGGCTACAAATATTCCACCACATAATCTCGGTGAATTAGTTGACGGTATTTGCTGTGTTATCGACAATCCTGAAGCAGAGCTTGACGAGATTATGGAGCATATCAAAGGACCTGACTTCCCAACAAGTGGTATTATTATGGGCAGAGCAGGTATTCGTGCTGCATATGCAACAGGCCGTGGCAAGATTACACTTCGCGGCCGTGCCGAAATCGTTGAAAATGAGAGAAACGGTCGTTTCCAGATTATAATTACAGAGCTTCCCTATCAGGTAAATAAGGCAAGACTTATTGAGTCAATTGCGGATTTACATAAGGATAAGAGAATTGAGGGTCTTTCTGACATCAATGACTATTCATCAAAGCGCGGCGGCGGAATGAGAATTGTTATTGACTTAAAGCGTGACGCTAACCCACAGGTTGTGCTTAATCAGCTTTATCAGATGACACAGCTACAGATTTCTTACGGTATTATTCAGCTTGCCCTCGTTAACGGTGAGCCGAAAATTCTCACACTTAAGCAAATTATTGAGGAATATATCAAGTTCCAGTGTGAAGTTATTACCCGCAGAACACAGTACGACCTTAAAAAAGCACAGGCAAGAGAGCATATTTTAGAGGGTCTTGCAAGGGCTATTGATATTGTTGATGATATTATTGCAACAATCCGCGGTTGTAAGGGCGGACAAGCTGAAGCTAAAACTGCAATTATGGAAAAATTCGATTTCGACGAGCCACAGGCAGCCGCAATCGTTGCATTCCGTCTTGGTCAGTTGGCAGGTCTTGAAATTCTCAAGATTATTGCCGAGCGTGACGAATTAAGAGCAAAAATTGCTGAGTATCTTGAAATTCTCGGCTCTGAAACAAAGGTTAAGGAAATCTTAAAGGAAGAGCTTTCAGTTATCGGCAAGAAATTTAATGATGACAGAAGAACTGAAATCGTCAATGTGAGCGGTGAGGTTGATATTGAAGACCTTATTGCAGAAGAGGATTGCGTTTATACTCTTACAAAGATGGGCTACATCAAGCGTCAGCCCGTTGAAACCTATCAGGTTCAGCGCCGCGGCGGTAAGGGTATCAAGGGTATGAGCCGACGCGAAGAAGATGTGGCGGAAACAATGTTTATCTGCTCATCTCACGACTATATTCTTTTCTTCACTTCAGAGGGTAAAATGTATCGTCTTAAAGGCTACGAAATCCCCGAGGGCACAAGAAACAGCAAGGGTATGAACATTGTAAACATTCTTCCAATTACTGCCGACGAAAAGGTTACAGCAATGCTTCGTGTTCCCGATTTCGGCGAGGATAAATATTATCTTTGCATGGCTACAAAGAATGGTATTATCAAGAGAACAGAGCTTGATGCTTATAAGAATATCCGTAAAAGCGGTATTATTGCAATCAATCTTGACGAGGGCGATGAGCTTCGTTGGGTAAAGCTTACTGACGGTGAGCAGAACCTTATGGTTGCAACACGCAAGGGTATGAGCATATGCTTTAACGAAAACGATGCCCGTGCTATCGGCAGAACTGCTCGCGGTGTAAGAGCTATCACTCTCGGCGAGGGTGACGAGGTTGTGGGAATGGTTATCTTCGGTAACGAGGGCAAGGTGCTCACAATCAGCGAAAAGGGTTACGGCAGACGAAGTGATGTTTCAAATTATCGCGTTCAGAACCGTGGCGGTAAGGGTCTTACAAACTACCATACAGAGCAGTACGGCGAGGTTTGTGCTATCGAAATGGTAGAGGAAAATCAAGATATTATTATGATTTCTTCTGACGGTATTATTATCCGTCTTCCCGCAGAGCAGGTAAGAGAATGCAATCGTCCTTCAAAGGGTGTTATCCTTATGAAGACTAAAGAGGGCGAAAAGGTTGTTACAATTTCTCTGGCTGAGCATGAAGAAACTGAAGAAATCGAAAATGTTGAAAATACAGAAGCAGAGGCAACTGAAAGCACCGAAAATGTTACTGAGTAAGTCTTTAAGCCGTTTAAATATTGAGGATATGGCGTAATTTTTTCTGCTTGTGAAAGGAAAGATATTTATGGAAGACAACAAGAAAGAATTAAAAGAAATTGAACCGGAAGAAGCTGTTGAGCAGACTCCCGAGGATAAGAAAAAGAAAAGAAAGAAGAAGGCTCTTTTAATTATTCTTCCCATTCTTTCACTTTTTCTTGTATTAGTGCTTGTGGCAGGTGGATTTGTTATTCATAAATTGGGTCTTATTGAAATTGATGATAATGAGCCCACAACAATTGACACGAATCAGGAATTCGTTGAGGAAGAAGATGAAACTCTTAATTTTGCCGAAATGGACGATGTAACAGGTAGCGATTTCAGAGAAATTCTTAAAAATTGGGCTACCAACGGCGGCGACAAGATGAGTAATAAAAATGTTATTAATATTCTTCTTGTCGGCAGTGACGCTTCATCTGAAATGGACGGAAGAGTAAGCATAACTGAAAAAGGTAATACAGACGCAATGATTTTGGTTTCGATAGACAAAGTAAATGAAACAATAAAGCTTGTGTCATTTATGCGTGACAGCTATACTTATATGGACCAGTTTGACCGTTATGCAAAGCTTAATGCAGCTTGTGCAAACGGAGGCCCTGCATATCTTGTTGAAACAATTGAAAATGACTACAAGATTGAAATTGACGGTTATGTACTTGTTGACTTTGACTCTTTCAGACAGGTTATTGATGTTCTCGGCGGAGTAGAGGTTGATGTTCCACAATATGTTGCAAATCGTCTCAATAATGGTAAAGAGGTAGGCGATATTGCATATGTTCCGGCAGGTGAAAATGTTCTTCTTACAGGTGAGCAGGCTCTTGCCTTCAGCCGTGTAAGATATTCAGATGCCGACGGTGATGTAAGCCGTGTTAGACGTCAGCGTCAGGTAATCAATGCTCTTATTGAAAAGTGTCTTGACGCATCTCTTTCAGAAATCAACGAGGTTGCTGATGTTATTCTTGCTAATGTGAGAACCAACATCAGCCAAAAAGCGATTTTGTCATATGCGGCTCAGGCAGTTTCAGGCGGTTGGGCAAAATTTGAAATTACAGAGGTTACAATGCCAACTCCAGATACACGCTATGGCTATTCTTCAAGTTCAACTGCATGGATTTGGGTTGTTGACTATCCTCTTGCAGCACAAAAGCTTCAGCTTGAGCTTTACGGCGATACAAATATCGTTCTTGAAGAAGAAGGCAGAAAAACCGCAATAACAGTTATAGGCGGTTATGTTTCTAAAAAGACAAGCGATGATTAAATTTTAACTGACTAACTTTAAGGAGTTTTTTTATGGACAATAATTATAATCCTAACGGTCAGTTTGGCGGATGGGGTCAGGGCGCATACGGTGAATATAATGCTCCCTACTATAATTATTATAATGAGCAATACCAAAAGCAGCAGGAAAAGAAGAACGATAAAAAAATACTCAAAACCATGGGTAACTGGTTCGGCTTCGGTATAATTTGCTTTACTGCTCTTGCTTCGGTTGTTGCGGTTGTAATTGCCTTGCTTTCAGGGGTTTTTACAAAAGTCAATCTGTTATATGATGACGATAATATGTCTATGGCATATCAGATTATTGCAACAATTTTGTTTATTTTGATTCCATTTGGCATTGCATATGCGGTGTTGAAAAAGAAAAAAATTGCAGGCATTCTGCCAATGGGCACAGCCTACAACACAAAAGCCGCGGTGGGACTTACAATGCTTTGTGTCCCCATAACACTTTTTTCAACATTTGTAATCAATTTTGTTTCAGCGATTATTCAGGAAATTATCGGAATAACCTTTACAACAGGTGTTGAAGACCCGAAAATTGTTGGTGCAGAGGGTATTTTCATAGCAGTTCTTTCAACTGCTGTATTGCCCGCAATTCTTGAAGAAATTGTAGTCCGCGGAATCATTATGCAACCCTTACGCCGATTTGGTGATAAGTTTGCAATTGTAGCGTCAGCTTTGATTTTCGGCATTATGCACGGCAATATGGTGCAGATTCCCTACACCCTGGTTGCAGGTCTGTTTTGGGGCTATCTTGCCGTTGCAACAGGAAGCCTTTGGCCATCAATTATTCTTCATTTTGTGAATAATTTCTATTCTGTGGTATTGCTTGCGACTTATGACAATTTAGGCGACGCCGCGGGCGGTGTTGTTTCAATTCTTTTTATGGGATTGTTCGTGATTTCGGGAATAATCGGCGGGTTAATCTATTTCCCGATGAACTATAAAGCTCCCTTGAAAAAGGGTGTTGATACACTTAAAACAGGCGAAAAGTTTTCTGCCTTGTTCTTGAATGTACCAATGATTTTCGCAATTGTATTTTTATTACTCCAGACAATCGGAACAATTGATTTTTAACTATGGATAAGCTTGATTTTATGAAATATGCTCTGGAGCTTGCCCGTCTTTCAGCAGAAGAGGGCGAGGTTCCCGTGGGCGCAATAGTTGTATGTGACGGCAAAATTGTGGGTGAGGGCAGAAATCGCAGAGAAACTGTGAAAAATGCCCTTCATCACGCAGAAATTGAAGCAATCAATGATGCCTGCAAACATTTAGGCGGATGGCGGCTCTGGAAATGTGATATGTATGTTACTCTTGAGCCGTGCCCTATGTGCGCGGGTGCTATAATAAATTCAAGAATTAAAAATGTGTATTTCGGTGCAAGTGACGAAAAAAACGGTGCTGTCGTTTCGGCGGCACATCTTTTTGATATGAACTTTACTCATAAACCCTTGTATGAGGGTGGAATAATGGGCGAAGAGTGTGCTGAAATACTGTCAGCTTTTTTTAAAGATTTAAGAAAAAAGAAAGCAGGTGAAGAAAAATGAGCACAATCGCGGCAATTTCAACGGGCAGAGCACCCGGTGGCATTGGTGTTGTGAGGATTTCGGGCGAAAATGCAATTGAAATCGGCGACAAGATTTTTTCTTCATTCAGCGGTAAAAAGCTTTGCGAAACCCCGGGTTATTCTGCACTTTACGGCAAGGCTTATGATGAAAACGGCAATATTGACAATGTGGTAGCTCTGCTTTTCAGAGCACCAAAAAGCTATACGGGTGAGGATGTTGTTGAAATATCCTGTCACGGCGGACTTTATGTTACCGATAAGGTGCTTAAAGCCGTATTTGAGGCGGGTGCAGTACCTGCCGAGGCGGGTGAATTCACAAAAAGAGCATTCCTCAACGGCAAAATGGATTTGACAAGTGCTGAATCCGTTATGAATATTATATCTGCTCAGGGTGAGCAGGCAGAAAAAATTGCTCTCGGTGTACTTGAGGGCAGACTTTTTAAAGAAATTAAGAAAATTACCGATAAATTGGTTTATGATATGGCACTTCTTTCTGCGTGGGTTGATTACCCTTACGAAGAAATTGAAGATTTAAGCGAAAATAATTTAAAAGAACATATTGACGAGAGTATTTTAAGCCTTGAAAAGCTCATAAATGACTTCGGCAAGGGGCAGATTATAATGGAGGGCGTTGACACTGCCATTGTGGGTTGCCCGAATGTTGGTAAGTCAACTCTTATGAACTTGCTTTCAGGTACCGAAAAATCAATCGTTACCGAAATTGCAGGAACAACCCGAGATGTTGTTGAAGATACTGTCAATGTGGGCGGAATTACACTTCGTCTTGCAGATACGGCGGGTGTTCGCGAAACTGATGATTTGGTAGAGAGCATCGGCGTTGAACGAGCAGTTAAAAGACTTGAAAACGCAGAACTTGTGCTTGCAGTTTTTGACGCAAGCCGTGAGTTAAACCAACAGGATAAACGACTTATTGAGCTTTGCAAGGGTAAAAAAGCCATTGGAATTGTCAATAAAATCGATACAGATAAAAATTATCTAAACGGTGAAATTGAGAAAAATTTCTCGCAGACAATTTTTATCTCTGCCAAAACGGGCGAGGGTAAAGACGAGTTAAGCAAAGCCATTGAAGAGCTTTTGGGAACGGCAGATTTTGACACCTCCGCCGCGGCAGTGGTCAATGAGCGTCAATGCGATTGCTGTAAAAAAGCACTCGATGCACTTCGCGATGCGGATAATGCCTTGAATTTAGGCATGACAATGGACGCAGTAACAGTTTGTCTTGACAGCGCGGTTGAAAATCTTATGATTTTAACAGGTGAAAAAGCAACTGAATTGGTTGTAAATGAAATATTTGCACAATTTTGTGTTGGAAAATAAAAACAATGTCATTCTGAGGAGGAACAAAGTGACGAAGAATCTCATAAAAAGTTAATTTATTCGTAGGAGATTCTTCGCTACGTTCAGAATGGCAAAAAGGTTAGTTATTATCTATCTTGAAAAGAGGTTTTATATAATGAGTGGATGCAGCGGAAATTGCGGCAGCTGTTCATCAAATTGCGACAGCAAAAAGCAGGATTTAAGAATTCCCGGTAATCCTTTGAGCGATGTTAAAAAGGTTATCGGCGTTGTTAGCGGTAAGGGTGGCGTAGGTAAGAGCCTTGTAACCTCAATGCTTGCAGTTACTGCACAGACAATGGGATATCAGAGTGCAGTTCTTGATGCGGATATCACAGGCCCGTCAATTCCCAAGGCTTTTGGTCTTCACGGCAATGCTGAAGGCAGTAACGAGGGAATTTATCCTATGATTTCAAAGCTCGGCACAAGAGTAATGAGTGTCAATCTTCTTCTTGAAAAAGAAGACCAGCCGGTAGTTTGGCGTGGCCCTGTTATTTCAGGTGTAATTCATCAGTTCTGGCAAGAGGTTGTCTGGGGCGATGTTGATTTTATGTTTGTTGATATGCCTCCGGGAACAGGCGATGTGCCCCTTACAGTGTTCCAGTCACTTCCCGTTGACGGTATCGTGATTGTTACAACTCCTCAGGATTTGGTAACTCTCATCGTTAAAAAGGCAGTTAATATGGCAAAAATGATGAATGTGCCGATAATCGGTCTTGTTGAGAATATGAGTTATTTTGAATGCCCAGATTGTAAGAAAAAGCACTATATCTACGGCGAAAGCAAGATTGATGAGGTTGCAAAGGAATTGGGAATTCCCGTTCTTGCAAAATTACCCATCAACCCCGCAAATGCGGCACTTGTTGACAAAGGTGCAATTGAACTCAGCGAAGAAAAACAGTTTATTGATGTAATCAAAAAGCTTGCTGAATAACAAAAAAACGGACTACCAATCGTACTGACTGGTAGTCCGTAATTTTATATCATTTTTTCAATATACTCACAAAGGTCGCCCACAGTTTCAAAGTTTATTTCGCCTTCAAAGGTGAACTTGAATTCTTCTTCAATAAGCATTGAAATCATCATTGTTGCAAGAGAGTCAAGACCCAAATCATTTTTTAAAGAGCTTTCAAGAGTTACTGTTTCAATATCTATTTCAGGAACAGATTGTGATATTAATTCTTTAAGTTGCTCAAATACATTCATTTCATACACCTCAATTTCTTGAAATTTTCATAGCATTTGTACGCTTGAAATCTTCTTTTCTTATGCTGATTTTTGAAATCTGCTTGTAAGTGGGCAATGTCTTATTTGTTTCGGCAACTAATTGACGGAAAAGATTGTATATATCATTTTCACTCATATCCTTTACGGCTTCTGCATTTGGTAAAAATTCAATACCGATAACCTTTTTGCCGTTAAGTTCATCTTCTTTTACAAGACAATCCTTAACATAGTCACTCTTGTAAAAGATTTCTTCAAGCTCTTCAGGTGAAACATTTTCACCGTTCGGTAGAATGATTAAATTCTTTATTCTGCCCACAATGTAAATGTAACCGTTATCGTCGACCTTTACCAAATCACCTGTTTTGAGCCAACCTTCATCGTCAAAAGCATCATTGGTAGATTTTTCATCGTCCCAATAGCCAAGCATTAAATTATCGCCTTTTATGCGAAGCTCACCGTCAACGACCTTATATTGCTGTTCGGGGTAAATCATACCCATTGAATCGGGGTTGCTCATAACATTTTTGTTACCTGCGGTAAGGTTTGCACCCTCTGTTAAGCCGTAGCCTGCAAGCACCTGAATTCCCAAATCGTCAATGGCTTTCATAAGCTTTGGCGGAACGGGCGCAGCACCAATAATCATAGTTTTAATGCTTTCAGAGTATGCTCGGCCTTTAATTTTTGTAAGATTTATAATTATTTCTGCCATTCCCGGTACGAGTACAAGAGTTGTGGGTTTCAAAACAGGGATAAGACCGAATGCCTGCTTTATATCACGGCATTCAAAGGTAAGTCCGCCGGTATAAAGAGAAGAAAGAAATCCCTTAACAAGACCAAAAATATGAGATAAGGGCAAAATTGCAATATATCTTTGTTGGAGCACACCGCCCGAAATAAAACAACCGTTAAAAGCACCGCGCATTATAGCGCCGTGAGTCATAACTGCGCCCTTGGGAGTACCCGTGGTGCCACCGGTCAGGCAGATTGAACAGATTGTATCTTTTGTGACTTCTGTTGGAGCTAAAGCTTCTGCTTGAACATATTCCGTGCTGTATGCCTCTATGCCCGAAGTCTTTGCAATAGCTTCAAGGGTTTTATCATAAAACACAGCACTTACATCAAATTTTTTGCAAAGTCCCATAAGGGTAATGTTATTGAGCTGTGGGGGAAGCATAACGCTCACATATCCGCTTGTGACAATTGCAAGGTATAATTCCATGGCATCAAGAGTGTTGGGAGAGAACACCGCAATCTTGTCACCTTGATTAAAGTTTAAAGTTTTCAGATATCCGCGCCTTACAGCTACTCTGTCGTTCAGTTCCTTATAGGTGTATGTAACTTTGCCGTCAGAAATTGCAGGTAAATCTGCAAACTTCTCAACTGCAAATTCCAACAAGCCATTTACGGTTGGTAAGTATTTTAATAAGTCGAGTTCTTCGGGTGTCAACATACTGTAAAAGTATTCTCTTTGCTTTTCGTTTGTGTTGTAAACCAATTCAATTCCTCCTGTGGATTAAATTAAAGCTTCCTCCCTGTCCGCATCAAGAGAATTTTCATGACTTATATTATTATCCTTGAAGCTTAAATACATATTTTCAACAATTTGCTGAAAACGCTGTGCCTCTCTCTTCAATTCAGAAGAAGTGCCTTTTTGAATTTGAAGCTTCATGGGTACCCCAACCCTGATTTTAAGCTTACCCTTTGCAAGAGGACGGTAAACTCCGCCTATTGCCATAGGTAAAACTTTCACATCTGCCATTTTCGCAAGCAACGCAAAGCCTGCCTTAAAGGTATCAATATCTTTATCTTTAAGTGTAGTGCCTTCGGGAAAAATTACAATTGAAACACCCTCATCAAGCTTTTCCTTGCATTTATGAATCCATTCTGTAGATGCCGCATTTCTGCGAACGGGAATACAGTCACAACCATTGATAACAATCTTCAATAAAGGATTTTCCATTAAATCAGCCGCCATAAGAGAACAAACATTTTCATTATTAAAGACATATCTGACCATAGCACCATCTGCACCTACAAGCCGGTTAAAACTTGTTCTTCTTGAGTGGTTACAGATTATAACACAGGGCTCCTGCAAAGCGTTTCCCTGCACCGCCTCATTTTCAAATGTGATTTCGGGCTCAAATAATATTTTTGCAAGCTTCATTAAGAATGCTTGCTTTTTTTCTGATTTACCTTTATTTGCCATATCCTTATCACCTCAATAACAAAATAATTCATTTTTTTAAACTTTTTTTAAACTTCATATAAATTTCGGTTTAATTAACACAAAGTTTATTTTTTATGATACAATTAAAGCAGGTGATAATTATGTTTGATATTTTAGTTGTTGAAGATGATGTAAAGCTTAATCAGATTTATTGCTCAACACTTAACAATAATTCATTCAACGCTGTGCCCGCCTTTGACGGTGAAGAGGCGCTTAATATTATGGCAGAAAAGAATTTTGACTTGGTGATTTCTGATATTATGATGCCCGGTGTTGACGGATATGAGCTTACGCGTCAGTTGCGTGATTATTATCCCGAATTGCCCATACTTATGATTTCGGCAAAAGAGGGCTTTGAAGATAAACGCCACGGATTTTTAGCGGGAATTGACGATTATATGGTGAAGCCCGTTGACTTGAATGAAATGCTTCTTCGTATTCACGCACTTTTGCGCCGTGCCAAAATAGTCAGTGAGCACAAGTTGGCTATTGGCGGTACCGTTCTTAATTTTGATACATATACTGCAGAATTTGACGGTAAACAGTTAGAAATTCCGCAAAAGGAATTTTTGGTGCTGTATAAACTGATGTCAAATCCTTCACGCACCTTTACACGCCGTCAGCTTATGGATGAATTTTGGGGATATGATACAGATTCCGAAGAACGAACTGTTGATGTGCATATAAACCGACTTCGCGAAAGGCTTAAAGACTGCAAGGATATTGAAATAAATACAATCCGCGGTTTAGGTTACAGAGGTGTGAAAAAATGAAACTGAAATCCTTTAATAAGCTTTATCGCAGAACGCTTGTACTTGTTTTGGCGATGTTTGCGTTAACTGTACTGCTCTTTATATTTATTATTTTTCTTTTGGCACGAACAAATCTTTTCGGAGAGGAAATAATCAGCGAAAACACCGGACTTATCGTGGTTGCTTGTATTGTTTCGTTGCTTATTGTGGCTCAGGGTATTACAATTTTCTGGAGCCGACGCATCAACCGTCCCGTTGAAATTATTTCAAAAGCAGTAAACCGCGTGGCACAGGGAGACTTTGATGTTCAGATTGACTTGTCAAAATTCAAAAATGAGATGAAGGACCTTGCAGACGATTTGAATAAGATGATTAAAGAGCTTAAAAGCATTGAGGTTATGAGGTCAGATTTTGTGTCAAATGTTTCTCACGAATTCCGTGCACCGCTTTCGTCTATTCAAGGCTATGTGACCTTGCTTTCAAACCCCGAGCTTTCCGACGAGCAGAGAATGGAATTTTTCTCCAAGCTGTCAGAATCCACCCGACAACTGACAGGGCTTGTTGATAATGTCTTGAAATTATCAAGACTTGAATCACAGAATATTGTTACAGAAACAAAAGTTTTCAGCCTTGACGAGCAGTTGCGCTGTGCAGTATTGATGTTTGAACAGCAATGGTCACAGAAAAACATCTGGCTCAATCTTGAATTACCCGAATGTGAATACAACGGAAACGAAGAAATGCTTAATCAGATGTGGCTCAATTTAATTGGCAATGCTGTCAAATTTACTGATGAAAACGGCGAAATCGGCGTAAGACTTGATAATTCGCAAAATGATTTTGTGATTGTAACTATATCTGATAATGGCGTGGGAATGACAGAAGATGTGAAATCCCATATATTTGAAAAATTTTATCAGGCAGATACTTCGCGAAAAGCCGAGGGAAACGGACTTGGACTTGCCCTTGTAAAAACGGTAGCAGATTTGACAAATGCTACTGTAACGGTTGAAAGTGAGCTTGGTAAAGGCAGTGAATTTACAGTAAAATTACCCAAATAAAAAAGGACTACCAATCGTACTGATTGATAGTCCGTAATTTTTTGTAAATTAAATTATTCTTCTTCGTCGCAACCGCAGCAATCTTCACAATCGCAGTCACAATCGAACTCAAGAACCTCGCCGCAGTTGGGGCATTCTGCTTCGCCTTCGAGAATGATTTCTTCGTCAAAGTAAATCATTTCGCCGCAAGCAGGGCACTCAACCTCATACATCTCGTCGTCACCGCAGCAATCGCAATCGTCGTCGCAATCACAATCGTCGCACTCGTCGTAGAAGATTTCTTCAAGGTCTGCCAAATCTTCGTCAACAGCGTCAAGCTGTTCTGTAACGAGCTCCATCTCGTCGTCAAGGTCGCTTACTGCAAGAGCAAGGTCCTCAAGAACATCAAGAACTGCGTTAATAACCTTTGTTTCTTTATCGTCTTTGTCAAAGTCAAGACCTTCAACAAGACCCTTAAGATATGCTACTTTTTCTGTTACTGTCATCATTTTTATTTCCTCCAATCAGAAATATTGTTTCCTTATGCTCTTGACATATACTCGCCTGTACGAGTATCAACATTAATCATTTCGCCCTCGTCAATGAAGAGAGGAACCTTGATTTCTGCGCCTGTTTCAAGAGTTGCAGGCTTTGTTGCGTTAGTTGCTGTGTCTCCCTTGAAGCCGGGGTCTGTCTGTGCAACCTGAAGAGTTACGAATGTGGGGGGCTCAACACCGAAAACATTACCCTTGTAAGAAAGAACCTTACAAACCATGTTTTCTTTTACAAATCTGAAGTTGTCGCCCAAATCAGACTCGTTAATGGGCACAAGGTCATAAGTTTCCTGGTCCATAAAGTAGTAAAGACCGCTGTCATTGTAAGAATATTCCATGTCTTTTCTCTCAATGTAAGCAGTGGGGTATTTTTCAGTGGGGTTGAAAGTTCTTTCAACAACACCGCCTGAAATAACGTTCTTGATTTTAGCTCTTACGAAAGCAGCGCCCTTACCGGGTTTAACATGCTGGAATTCAACGATTTGATAAACGTTGCCGTCCATTTCGAAAGTTACGCCGTTTCTGAAATCACCTGCTGATACCATAGGTAATATACCTCCGTTGTTTTCATTTTATACATTAGCATTTTACTATAAAAATGCTATTATTTCAAGTCTTTTTGTAAAATCAAGGCACAATTATATAGCTATCTGCCTTACTTTCTGCAAGTTTTTGATAAAATTCAATATCCTCGGGTTGATTTTTAACCGTTGGAATGATTTTAAGAGTGGAGAAATTGTTCGTCGCGTTGTCGTTCATAACGATGTATGAGTCTGAAACGAACTGGACATAATCACTGTCCTCGGGCACGGATATGAGGGGAGAGCAAACTGCCGCTGCTGTGTCGAAAAGAGTTCCGCCCCATTTTTCCTGGTCACCGCCAACTGCACCCTCATAAGCTACGCCGATTATTACGGGGCAACGGCCTGCCGCGTCAACTGCTTTTTCAATAAACTGAAGCAAAACTGTGTTTCGGTTGAGTGCGGTGTCATCTTCAGTATAAACGGGATTTGTATCACCCTGTACCGTAGGGAATTGAACCGACTCAAGATAAACACAATCAGCACCCATTTCAGTAACCTCTTCTATAATATCGCAAAGATAATTCTGTGCACGGGTGCTTGTGGGGTCAAGCCATACCTTACCGCCTAAAATTGCAGAATTGTCAAACCATATTTTAGTTTTCTCGATATCCTCATAAATATAAGCGTTTATGCGTTGAGGGGCAACCGTATCTTCAAAGCAGAAAATTCTGCCCACAAGCATAAAGCCCTCTGACTTGATTTTTTCGATTATAACATTATCAATTTTGTTAAGTGTATCATTTTCAACGCTTAATTCGTCAGAATTATAGGTGAGATAACCCTCCTGAGTTTTAAAATCAAGCATAACTGCGTTAAAGCCGTTCTGTTTTGCATCGTCAAGAGCCTTTGACAAGTCCGAAATTTCTTCCAAAATTTCGTTTTCAATATGAATTGCACGCACGGTGCCGATATTGTCGGTTGAAATAACGGGAGTGTCATTTTGTTCGGGCTCGGGCAGAGGGCGGGTAATCAGATTATGGCAGAATTTCGCGAATACAAAGGTAAACACAAAAAGGCACACCAAAAGAACGCAGAAAAGAATTTTCTTATTGCGTTCTCTTTTTTTCGTCTTACGGCTCTCGCTTATTGCCTGATTGCCGCGGCGTGACGGATATTTTTTTGAGAAAGGATAATATCCTTTAAGTCTGCGGGGTGAATTTTCGTTATTAGTCATTAAATAAACACCGAGGTTCCTGAAATTCCCGTAAATGCAAGGGACAAAAGTGCTGTGTAGATAAACATTGCGGGTGTTCCCTTAAAGCAACGGGGTATGGATTTATTCATATCAAGGCGTTTAAGACCGCCGTTAATAAGCAAAACTGCAATAATATAAGCCGCGCCTGCGCCAATACCTGCGCCGACTGCCTCGAATACTGTGAAAGCAGAGCGGTAGTTGATAAATGGGACTGCCAGCACAAGTGTGTTAAAGGCGGCAATACCTATTCTGCGAATTGTGCGTGGGGTGATTTTACCGTAAATCAGTACAACTGCCATTGTGAGCACATAAACACCTAAAAGCACGCCCGCAAAAATAAGAGAGTGAAGTATTTCGCTTAAATTTTTAATAAATGGGATTATATCAAGCAATACGCAGATGGCAGAAACCACTGTTGAAAAATATGCGATAAACATTGCCATCGGGAAAAGCTGACGGGGCTTTGCACTCATTCGTACCGCTTCGCTTATGCCGTAGCCTGCATTGAATATGAAATTCTGAAAAAGCATTACATAAAGTGCGGCAGAAATCATTTTTAAAAACATACTCATTCTCCGTCACCTCCGTCAGTATTTTCAGTTTCTTCGTTACGGCTCTTGTAATCTTCAAGTTCAGTAAGCATATCAGAGAAATCGTCAAGATATGTGCGCTCGCCCTCATTTTCGGTGCGTGATGCACGGCGCGGAGTGGCTTCATCAACCTTGATTTTAGATTTTTTCTCTTTTTGGGGCTTTTCTTTCTTGACTTTTTCCTTTTTAGGTTTTTCAGGCTTCGGCTCTTTATTCTTTTCAGCCTTTTCCTTTTTAACGCGTACAAACGCAGAGTCCGACTCGTTTTCTTCGCCGTAGGGGTTGAATTCGTCGTTCATCAGCTCTTTCAGTGAGCCGCGGAGTGAACGGCGGATTTCAGAGGTATCAAATGCTTTGTCAGGATTTGCCTCGGGGTATTTTTTACCTATAAATCCCTTGAGTATTGCCGCCATAAAACCTAAAAGAATAAGGGCGCCAAAGGGCATATTGAGTGCCGAAAATTTAACGGGTGTATTGAGCTCAAAGCCCATAATTGTGCCGTTTGCAAGAATTTCGCGGATAATACCCACAAGCACGGCAACTACACCATAGCTTATTGATGCAGAAAGTGCGTCGACAAGACTGTCTTTTACACTTCTCTTAACCGCAACACGCTCGCAATGAAGTGCGATAAGAGAGTTAATTGCCATGAGTGGCAGATAAACGCCAAGGTTTATTGACATCTGTGGGAAAAATCTGCTGGTAATATATGTAATGGGGAAGATTATTCCCACACCGAAAAGCACATAAAGGGCAACTCGCCAATAACGGCGCACATTTTTGAGAAGCAGTGACGCCAGCACCTCGCAAACCACCATTTCAACGGCGGTTATCAACGCTAAAAATAATGCTGAATTAAGTGAGGTCGCAATTGCCACAACGGGACAAAGTCCGATTGCCTCAAAAAGCAAGGGATTTTTAATGAGAGCACTGCTTCTTATACTTTTAAGTACAGCTTTTTTATCACTCATTTCCGTCACCTCCTGCTATAAATGGAGAATCCTCAATGGTGACATCATTCTCTTCAGAAATCACAGCTTCAAGGCTTTCGCTTTCTTGAATTGCGGGAGCTTCAGCCTCTTCTTCGGGTTCATCGGTTTGCTCTATAATTTCTGCAACTGAAATATCGGGAATTTCATTGAGCACCTCGTCGGGTACAACTGTGGGTACGGGGATTTCAATAATTTCTTCTTCATTTACAAGAAGTTTCTTTTCTTTTTTGGTGAGGGGAAGCTTATCAAAGAAATCGGCGATTGCACAGGCAATAAGAATACCGAAAACTGCAGTTTCCTCAAAAGTGCCCACATAACGAATCAGCATACAAATGATACCGCTGACAAATCCCCAAATTGCGCGGGGCATAAGTCTTGTGGGTAAAATTGAGGGGTATGACATAAAGAAGATTGCAGAGAAAAGAAGCATTCCCCCGCAAAGCTCCATAATGAGTGAAATAAATCTGCCGGTGCCAACTCTTGGGAAAAGAATTGCCATAACTGCCACCGCGAGAATAAAGGTAAGTGATGAAACACTGTCTTTGGGTCTGCGGATAATAAGAAAAATCAAGGCACCTAAAAGGGCAAGGGCAGAGCCTGTTCCCATTGCAGATGGTACATTGCCTACGAGGACTTCGAGTACGGCGGCAATATTTTTACCGATAGAATTGCCCTGACTTAAAAGCATTGTTACGGATTTGCCGGTTTCTGAATAATCAAAAATAATATCCTTCCAGCAAAGTATCGCAAAGCAGAACGCCGCTGCAGGCGGAACAAAAGGAGCGTTATTAGCCGCACCAAAGGGTACAACGCAAACTACCATTGCAAAGGCGGAGGCGGCAACAATAAGCCACCAGGGTGCAGTTGCGGGCATCAAAAGGGCAGTGCAAGCACCTAAAAAGAAGGGTGAAAAATCGCGGAGCGGAAATTTAACCTTGAGAATTTTCTCGGCAATTTTACCGCATACCGCACAGGTGAAAACTCCTAAAAATACTGCAATGAGCACTCTGATTCCGTGGTTGAACATACCCACAATCATAGGTGCAGAAAGCATTATTGAGTAATCTGTCATAATGCGGCGATTATCCGTAAATTCAGTTTTATTTGGTTGTAATGCTGAATTTGACAATTGAGATTCCTCACTTTTTCCAATATTTATTTATTGCACATTGCCTGTCCGCGTAATATGATGAAATAAGATATATTTTTTCATCAGCGGAGGTAATCAGAATGATTTATGAAGCGCTAAACGATAATATGATGTTAATTGAGCTCTCACACGAAGAAATGGTGAAATACCATATTACATATGAAAATATAGAGAATGATGAAAAAACGGCCCGCACGGCAATCAAAAGTATTTTAAGCCGCACCGACGCGGCAGACCGACTTGAAAGGGGCGAAAATGTAACCGTTGAAACCCTGCCCGTGCCCAATGGGGGATGCTTTTTTATTCTCACCTTTACCGAAAAAAAGACACGATACAGAGTGAAGAAAGAGCCTTTTTGCGTTTTTAAGACCGAAAAACTTGACGATTTGCTGGATTTTATCTCTGCTATGAGAAAAACTGGCGAAAATAAAGGCAAATGCAAGGTATACAAAATGGATGACAGTTACTTTTTGTCTATCCCCTCGGATTTGCCGAAAGCCGTAAGGATTATGGGCGAATACGGCAAGCGTTCGGGTGTTGCTCCATACAGACTTTCTGAATATGCAGAACAGCTTGGAACAGTTTATTTGCAGTAATTTTCTTCTGCGATAGCCTTGAATTTCTCAATTGCGGCCTTGCGGTCGGGACTTGAGAAAATTGCGTTGCCCGATACGAAAACATCTGCGCCTGCCTTTGCGGCAATCGCAATGGTTTTCTCGTTGATTCCGCCGTCAACCTCGATTTCGCAGTCGAGTCCGCGACGGTTAATTTCTTCACGAAGCTTTGAAACCTTGGGCATCATATCTTCCATAAAGCTTTGTCCGCCAAAGCCGGGCTCAACGGTCATAATAAGCACCATTGAAAGACGGTCGAGATATGGGAGGATTTCGTCAACGGGAGTTGCAGGCTTAACGGTGAGTGAAGCCTTGATTCCGTGAGAAAGAATTTTGTCGATTGTATCATCTATGGGTGAGTCACATTCTGTGTGGAATGTGATAATATCAGCACCCGCCGCGGCAAAATCGTCAATATATTTAAGAGGGTCGCTAATCATAAGATGCACATCAAAGGGAACATCTGTTGCCTTTTTAATGCACTTAACAACGGGCGCGCCGAGAGTGATGTTGGGGACAAAATGACCGTCCATAACATCAATGTGCATATAATCAGCACCGCAAGCTTCCATATCTTTTAATTCCTCTGCAATTTTACCGTAATCACAAGAGAGAATTGAGGGCGAAATCTTCATCATAATAAAACTCCGAAAAAATAATTATAATATCAAGTTATTTTACCATATTTCTAAATAAATTACAATAGAAAAAAGTAGGGGACGATGCCCACATCGTCCCGCAATATCGCGTAGGGAACAGAACTCCCGTTCTGTCCACATTTTGTATATATAAAAATCCGCCACCTTTGATGACGGATTAAATGTTTTATCGACGTAAATATTCACATGTCTGAATATATGCAGTAACACCTGTATTTGTTGCCGCAACCTTGCTGTATTGTGCGGCGAGGGCGGTATTGTTTTCGGTCGCTATGGCGTGTTGCAATATCTGCTCATTTTGTTGAATTACTTGCTGATTTAATGCATTTGAATAAGCAAGTTCCATTATGATTTCTTGCTGTTGCTCAATGATTGTGTCAAGTTTTTCCTGGATTGTATTTAAATCACACGCAAATAATGCTTCGTTTAAGGTTGCTGTTGAGGTAGATATGTAGTCATATAAAAAATATGCGGCATATATATTTCTGAATTTCAGCGGAATAATGTTGATTGAGTAAGCTTCGGTTAACATTCTTTCTACTTTTTCTATTTCATTTTCGATGTTTGGAATTTCTTCTGAAATTAAACGCTCTCTTTCTGTATTCTCTATTTTAACTCTTTTATCATCTTCTTTCATAAGTTGAGTGTGTTCGTCATCTTTTTTATCACTATCGTAAATATCATATATTGTGAAACCTACGGCAAAAATTATAATAAGAGCCATCAAAATTCCAAAAAATGTAAATTCGCAATCAAAAAAATCACATATTATTGCACCGACAATCCATATTCCGAAGAATATAAAAGCCGCCATTGCCCAAATAGACCCTAATCCACCTGCATCGGAAGCTGACCAATTTCGGCTATAATATCCAAATGCTCCATTTTGAAATTGAGGAATACCAAGATTATCGATTAGGTTTAAGGTTTCGTTTTTAATACGCAAAAGATTGCTTTTGGCAACCTCAAGAACACGAACATTGTACAAATAATTATTAAGAACATCACGGTTGAAAGAATGGTTTTGGGCTTGTTCATTTATAATCATAGGATTATAAGTTTGCTCAATAATTTGTGTATTGGAACTCGCCAAATTTTCTATTCCGCAATATTGGCAAAATTTTTGTGTGTCATTTAATTGCTTACCGCAGTTACTACAAAACATAAATTAAATCCCCTTTATTAGTGATATATCACTATTTTAAAGGGTGAGAAGTTAAAAGTCAATAGAAAAAAGAAGAAAAGTAGTGAAAAATCACTAACAAGCGAATAATTAG
>CAZTLU010000026.1:0-20384 GCA_964614605.1 uncultured Eubacteriales bacterium | reverse complement strand
GTAATTAAAGCTCAAATAAATTAAGAGGGTAATCCGTAAGGATTATCCTCTTTTTTAATGTCTAATTCTAAATGTTCAATGCCTAATTGATTTAATACGAATTACAAATTTGAATTTGTCGAACTCTTTTCAATTTGATGTATTACTAAAATCGACCATCAAACAATGTAGGGTCGCTTCACGAAGCGACCGTTCTAAATTTTCTGATAATCTAATTCGGGCGATTCGTGAATCGCCCCTACTGATTTTGTGTGTCATTCTGAGCGAAGCGAAGAATCTCTATCAAAGTAAATAATAAACTCAACAGAGATTCTTTGTCGCGATGCTCCTCAGAATGACCTGTTATTTTAACAATCGCGTCGCAGACCCGATACTTTGCACTTTGCATTTCAACAAACCCCAATTTATTGAACTGTATATAAATGAATAAAAATACCCCCTTGGAACGCATATCCCAAGGGGGTTAACTGTATTAAATCGTACTTATAACTGACTTTCTACAACCTCTTGTAAATCCTCATATTCCAAAGCTTCGAAGAAGATTTTTACTATAACTCCGTTTTTGTCAAGTACAACGGTATAAGGATAAGTTCCTCTTCCTCCAAGTAATGAGTAATATCCTTCTGCCTCTAAATCGCAGGCAAAGGTTATTTTACTTTCAGGATAATATGTAGCTATATATTCGGGTGCAGTGTCCACAATCATATTGGTGTGCACCGCAATAACTGAAACTGTCTCTTCGTAATTTGTTGCAATCTGGTCGAAATAGGGGAGTTCATTTACACAAGGCGTGCACCAAGTACCCCAGAAATTGATAATTGTAATCTTGCCGGTTTGTGCAGGGTTTATTGTACTTTCGTTTATTCCGTTTTCATCAATTATAGTTAAATCTGCACCGTAGCATAAATCGCCTACTTCTGTACCTTTTTCTGTTGGTATATTATTACTTTCATCATTCCAATAAAATGCAACTGAACTAATCAAAATTGCCACAAGTAACACACAAGAAATTGCTCTTGTAATAAGCTTTGCTTTTTTGTGGTTATTAGTTTCGTCTTTCTTTTTAAGCTTTAAGCCTTTCCATACAATAGCATTTGTGGGACAAACATCAACACATTCGCCACAGCTTATACATTCCGGGTCGCCAACATGCTTAATATCCATTTTGCAATGGTTTACGCAAAGATTACAGTTTGTGCATTTGGGCTGTTCAACCTTAACTCCAAAGAACGAAATCTTATTGAATAAGCCATATAAAGCGCCGAGTGGGCAGATAAAACGACAGAACATTCTGAAAATAAATATACAGGCTACGAGAATGCTGACCATCAACAAGAACTTCCAAGTAAAAAGAGGACCAAGCATTGAGAAATAGCTCTCATTTACTTTGTTTGCAAGAAGCCCAATACCGCCCTCAAGTGTACCTGCAGGGCATATGTATTTGCAGAAAGAGGGCAGGGGTGTGTCACGAAAAGCGTATGCAATCGGCACAATAAATACAAAGAATACCAAGATAACATACTTTAAATATGACAGAATTCTCGTTACCTTACTCTTTTTAAGCTTTGGCGTCTTGATTTTATAGAGTAACTCCTGAATAAGCCCGAACGGACAAAGCCAGCCACAAATAAAACGCCCAAACATAAGCGCGTAGAGCAGTAATATGCCGCAAACATAAAATAATGTGCTTTTGTCTGCGCTGAATGAGCCCTGAAGTGAGCCCAACGGACAAGCACCTACGGCACCGGGGCAAGAGTAACAGTTAAGTCCCGGTACGCAGAATTGCTTTGCGCTTCCTTTATAAATATTACCAGAAGAAAATCCCTTGAAATTTGCATTATACAACAATGCAGCATAAAGCTGAACTATCTTTCGTTTTGACGGAATCAATCTTTTTATTTTTTCACCAAACTTTTTCATATAAACACCTCATTATCCCAAACCGATGCATTCGGTACAAATATTGATTGCTTTTGTAAGAACATCGGCGGTTCCACCTGCGAAATAACCATAAAGTAAAAATCCAATGCCCACAAAAAGTAATGCAAAACGAACAATATTCACGGCTTTTTCTGATTTTGAAGCGTTATCTTCGATTTCTTCTGTGTTTTCCTTTGTGGGAACTTTTTTCATAAATTCAATTTCTTTTTTTAGACTTTTTTCGTTATGATAAGCAGTAAAAACTGAATATGCAAAAGGAATGATTAAACAGGGGATAAGAAGCCACATTGCTTTAATTACCGAAGCATTTATATCTGTCTGATAATTATTACTGTTGAGTGCATACCCAAGGAAAATCGCTCCCGATATACATATTATAACGGTACGGATGATTGTATGTAGCTTTCGGCTTTTTCTCTCTTTGTAAATTTCATTTAAAAGCGATTCGTCACAATCATTTAAATCTTTTTTAGCAGTCAAACGGTTAAGGAGGTGTGCATAGGGAATGAATTTCTTCTCTTTTTCTTTCTTTGATGGGACAACAAAATCCCAAACTAAACCTATCACAGTAAGTATCAGGCATAAGTAAACGGGCAGTGAAATCTTTGAAAAGGTTTCTGCTACAATCTGTCTTGAATAGACTCCGTCACCAAACGAATAAATTGACAGGCATCCCGCCATAAGACAAACACCTGCAACAATTATTGAGATACTGTGCAGAATATTGTATATTCGTCGTACAAGAATATCTTTATTATTTGTCATAATTTAAACCTCCATGGAAGTACATATATAAATTAGTATAACACGCCATTAAAAGAATGTAAATTAAAATGTTAATATAATCCCAAATTTTTCAATTTAGCGTGTTAAAATACTTGCTTTTTTTGTCAAAATGAGGTATTATAAATTGAATATGTATGTTTATAGTGCATTCGTATACCAATTAGGAGGATTTACAACCAATGATTAAAACAATGATTGTAAAAAAATTAAGAAGCACATTAGCTGCTTTTATGGCTTTGGCAATTATTTTGGGAACAGTTGCCGTGCCGGAAGTTGCTGCGTTGGATTTAACCGACGATGCTTCAACTATTCAAAAGACAGATGATTTCGCGTCAAACTACACACAATATCTTGACAACTCAGTAATGTTTGAATTGCCAGATGGTGTTGGTGATGACGAAGAAATTTCTGTTATTGTTACGTTAGACGAAGTAAGTCTTATGGACTCTTACGAGGGCACCGATAAGACCATGAGCTTCGCAGAATATGTCACAACCAGTAATAATGCTTTAACGCTTAAAAGTGACATAGCCGATGAAAAGGAGAAGCTTTTGAGCGCTCTTGACGAAAAGGGTATAGCTTATGAAACAGGTGAAGAATATTCAACTGTTTTGAGCGGCTTTGAAATTGTAATCAAAGCTAGCGATTTTGAAGCTACCTGTCAGTCACTTGGCGACGGAATGGATGTTATCGTCGGTGAGGTTTATGAAACTTGCGAAACAGAACTTGTTGAAAATACGGTTAATGTTTTTGATACAGGTATTTTTGATAGCTCTGAATCCGGCTATGACGGTTCGGGTATGGTAGTTGCAGTACTTGACACCGGTCTTGACTCAAACCATACTGCATTTTCACCTGATAACTTCACATCAGAAAAATTAGGTCTTACTTATGACGATGTTGCGGCGGTCATCGATGATACTGCGGCTAGTGAGCTTATTGATGGTCTTACAGTTGACGATGTTTACATCAATGAAAAAGTTCCATATGGCTTTGACTATGCTGACAACGATTCTGATGTTTACTCAACCCATAATAACCACGGTACTCACGTTTCAGGTGTTATTGTTGGTAATGACGATACAATCCGCGGTGTAGCTCCCAATGCACAGCTTGTATCTATGAAAATTTTCTCCGATGTTATGGATACTTCAAGAACTGCATGGATTTTGGCAGCTCTTGAGGATTGCGTAGTTCTCGGCGTTGATGTTATCAATATGTCAATCGGTACTGCCTGCGGTTTCAGCCGTGAGTCAGACGAAGAAGCTGTTAACGGCATTTATGATAAAATCCGTGAAGCAGGTATCTGTATGGTTGTTGCTGCTTCAAACAGTTATAGCTCTGCATACGGTTCAGAGGCAAACGGTAACTTGGGTCTTACTTCAAATCCTGATACAGGTACTGTAGGTTCACCTTCAACTTATGATGGTGTTATGTCGGTTGCTTCAATTGCCGGTGCGGAAACTCCTTATATTGAATACGATGATAAAATTATTTACTTCACAGAAACAACAAACGGTGCTGCAGAGGAAAACAACTTCTATGATATGCTTCTTGGCGATGAAAACTCAATGAAGCTTGAATATGTTTTAATCCCCGGTGTTGGTCGTTCAGCTGACTATACAGGAATTGATGTTGAGGGTAAGATTGCCCTTGTTCGCCGTGGTCAGAACACATTTGAAGAAAAAGCAATTATTGCTCAGGAGCAGGGTGCGGTAGGTATTATCATCTACAACAATGTTTCCGGTGATATCAAGATGAATGTTGGCGATGCCACATTGGCGGCTTGCTCGATTTCACAGGATGATGGTGAAATGCTTGCAAAGAATGATAAGGGCACATTGAAAATCAGCCGTAAGCATACTTCTGGTCCCTTTATTTCTGACTTCTCTTCTTGGGGTCCCACTCCCGACCTTCAAATTAAGCCCGAAATTACAGCACACGGCGGAAGCATTCTTTCTTCTGTAACAGGCGGTGGCTATGACCGCTTGTCAGGTACATCAATGGCTTGTCCCAACCTTGCAGGTGTTGTTGTTCTTTTAAGACAGTATGTTGTTGAGAATTACCCTGACATTGCAGACGATAATCAGAAAGTTAATACAATGGTTAACTGTTTGCTTATGTCAACTGCGGATATTGCACTTGGTACAAATGGTTTACCTTATTCTGTAAGAAAGCAGGGCGCAGGTCTTGCAAACCTTACAAGTGCTATTGAAACTCCTGCATATATTACCACTACAGATGCCGAAAGCAATGTAATGGATAAAGCAAAGCTTGAGCTTGGCGATGACCCCGAAAAAACAGGCGTTTATGAAATGTCATTCTCTATCAATAATGTAAGCAAAAAAGCGGTTTCTTATGAAATAGGCGCTTACATTATGACCGAGGGTGTTAGTGAAACTAAAACAAATGCCGGTGAAACAACAGTTACTGAAGAAGCTTATATTTTAGATGGTGCTACAATCGAAGTAGTTTCTGTTGAAAACGGTAAGCTTAGCGGTGATAACAAGGTTAAGGTTAAGAAGGGCGAATCAGCTACTGTAACAGTTAAGGTTACTTTGAGCGATGAAGATAAGACATATCTCAATGAGTCCTTTGAAAACGGTATGTATGTTGAAGGCTTCATTACGCTTGAGGCAAAATCAGGTACAAAGATTGACCTTAATGTTCCTTACCTTGCATTCTACGGTGACTGGACAGAAGCACCATTATTTGACCTTACATATTATGATACCAATGCAGACGAGCTTGACGACGGTATTGATGATGAAGACAAGGTTAAGGCTGACGCTTATGCAACCCGTCCAATTGGTGGCATAAGTGATGACTATGTAAGCTATCTCGGTTCTTACTATTTCCTTCAGGATCCCGATGATATGGTAATCTCTGCAAATGAGAATTACATTGCGTTGTCAAATCAGGTTGGTTCTATTCACTCACTTCGTTTCGTTTGGGCAGGTATGCTTCGTAACGCTGCGAAGATTGATATTACTATTACAGACGATACAACAGGTGAGGTGGTTTTTGAGCATACTGAAACTGATGTGCGTAAGTCGTACAGTGACGGCGGTGCTTCAATTTACCCCTCCAATGTTGAAATTGAATTTAATACAACTGAATATAATTTAGAGAATAACAGTGAATACACAGTTAAACTTGTAGGCTATGTTGACTACGGTGATGGTGGCCTTGAAACCAACAAAAATAATGTGTTTGAATTCCCGTTGGTTGCAGACTTTGAGGCTCCAACCGTTACAGATGTTCAGTATCGTTCTGAATATGACAAGACACTCAATAAAAATCGCCTTTATGCTGATGTTTATATTTATGATAACCATTATGCAATGTGCTCACAACTCGGTTATGTTACAACAGGCGAAGACGAAAACGGTAATGCAATTGCCGAAATGAAGGCCTTTGAGCAGTATATGACTCCCGTTTATTCAGAGAAGAACAGCACAACAAAGGTTACTTATGAGTTGACGGATTATGTTTATGACATCAAGAACTATGCTACAACAAAGAATACATTTGTTCTTAATGTTTATGACTATGCTCTTAACTATGCAACTTATGAAATTGAGCTTCCCGATAATTTCAAGGACTTCTATTTTGAGGGACTTGAAGATGGACTCACATTAAGTCCTAATGAAGTCTATACTCTTGAACCCGTTATTACTCCTGATACAGAATGGGCAGAATTGCTTGAATATTCTTCATCAAAGCCCAGCGTTGTTCGTGTTGTAAATAATAAACTTGTTGCTGTTCACAGCGGTAATGCTATTATCAAAGCACAGGACCCCACAACGAATGAAAGTGTTACATTTAATGTAACAGTTCTCAGTGAAGATGACGAAGGTTACAGAAGATATGACAAACCCGTTGCAGATGTATTTACTCTAGACGGATATGAAACTTTAAAAGCATACTATATTCTTGAAAATGAGGATAAAGACATTGGTGATACAGGTAGTATCAACTTCTTTGAAAATGACTTCAAACTGGAGCTTTATCCCTCTGAAACAGTATTGCTCAATTATTCGTTAGATTCATATTTCCCCAAAGATACAACAGTTGAGTTTGAAAGCAGTAACGAAAATATCGTTACAATTGATGCTTACGGTAATGTAACAGGCGTAGCTGAAGGTTTTGCTTCAGTTACAATCAAGGTGCTTCTTGATGGTCAGAGTACATACTATTCGGAAACTGTTTCTGTTGAGGTAAAAGACCCCTATATAACTACAGGTGCAAGTCTTACTCATTATTATGGTAACGGCGGATTAGTTGATATTCCAACTGACCTTTCACTTACAGAAATAGGTTCTTTCGCATTCTCAAACTTTGAGTATATTATGAAAACCGAAGAAGAGCTTGCATTTGATGATAGTGAATCTTCAAAACAATGGTATATTGGTGATAGCACAATTACAAAGGTTGTAATTCCTGAGGGTGTTGAAAAAATCAATTCCTACGCATTTGCAAATCTTACAGCCCTTGAAGAAATCGTGCTTCCCTCAACACTTGAGTCAATTGAATATGGTGCATTCTACGGTTGTACTTCATTACAGAAGATTACTTTCAGTGGTGAAAATAACCTTAAAATAATCAGCCAGAATGCATTTGAAAACTGTGACCTTCGTGACACAATCGATTTAAGCTCAATCTGCGTAATTTCTGACTATGCGTTTGCAGGTAACCAGAAGCTTGAAGGTATTAAGCTCGGTGAGTCTTTGCTTTCAGTTGGTCAGTATGCATTCGCAGCTTGTAAAGCACTTGAAAATGTAGAAATTGGCGCTTCAAAGGTTAAATATGGCGCTTACGCATTCACGGGTTGTAAATCATTGACAGAATTCTATGTTAACTCTGCGGTTCTTCCCGAAGGTATGTTCTACGAGTGCGAAAACCTTGAAAAAGTTACTGTAGGACCTGATGTGAACGATATCGGTGTATTCGCATTTAGAGATACAAAGGTTTCAAGCTTTGAGATTTCAAAGGATAACAAAACTTATAAATCACAGACTGCAAATTACATTTTGTCTTCTGACGGTAAAAAGCTTATTGCTGTTTCACCTCTTGCAGAAGGTGAATTCACAACTGCGAATATCGGTGGCAATGATGTAAAAGAAATCAGTAAGGGTGCTTTCTCGCACAACCAGAAAATCACATCTGTTGTTCTTCCAAATGTAACAGCAGTAGGGGATTATGGTCTTGCTTCAAATAAGAGCCTTGTTTCAGTAACATTGGGCGAATTGAAGACTATTGGTGAATACGCCTTCTTCGAGGCTTCAATCACAACAATGCCGAATTTCAATTCTAAAACAGAAATTGGCAAATATGCTTTCTCATTCACAAAGCTTACCTCTGTTACAATACCCGACAAGATGAAGATTGCAGAGGGTACCTTCAGCGAATGCCTTGACCTTGCTACTGTGGTAATCGGCAACGATGTTGAAATCGGTGACTATGCTTTCAGCATGAACAAGGATAATGTATTCACAGTTGTTGAATATATGGAAGACGATACCAAACTCTTCCGTTATGAATTCTCTTCATCTTTAACCTCACTCACTATCGGTGACGACGCAGTAATCGGTGAAAGTGCATTCTCAAATGCGGCAAGTCTTGAAACCGTGACACTTGGTGCTAACGCTGAAATCGGCAAAATGGCATTCTACAATACATCAAGCCTTAAGAATATCGACCTTTCACAAGTAAAATCACTTGGTGAGTATGCAATTTCAGGTGATGTATATTACGCTTGTCTTGACAACAATATGTCAGTTGCCGCAGTGACTAATGATGGTTATTACAGATACACATATCACGGACCTCAAATTACAACTGTAGACCTCTCATCAGCTGAAAGTATTGGTGAATATGCATTGTCATATTGCAGAAGCCTTACTGATGTTAAGCTTAATGAGAAGATTGAAGAGATTCCGCAATATGCATTTGCCGGTTGTGTATCACTTAAGAACATCAATCTTGAAAATGTTGAAACAATAGGCGATTATGCATTCATGGAATGCGGTCTTGAAACTGTAAACCTTTCAGGTGCAAAAACTGTAG
This sequence comes from uncultured Eubacteriales bacterium, assembly GCA_964614605.1. GTDB lineage: Bacteria > Bacillota > Clostridia > Oscillospirales > Acutalibacteraceae > Fimenecus. Next base: position 11,588 of record CAZTLU010000026.1, on the reverse strand, counting down.
GTGATTATGCTTTCGTTTCTAACCGTACTCTTAATAGCGTTAAACTTAATGAAAAGGGTACAGATATAGGCGAGGGTACATTCTCTTATTGTGACCCGCTTGCAAATGTACAGAATCTTGCAGCATCAGAAAACATTGGAGATTATGCATTTGCTTATGACGCTATTACCGAAATTGACCTTACAGGTGCAGTAACAATCGGTAAAAATGCGTTTATGAAAGAAACTCTTACCAATGTTAAGGTTACTTTGGGTGAGGACCTTGAAAAAGTAGGGGATAACCCATTCGCAATGTGTAAGGTTGCACCTTTCAGTATAAAAGAAACCGAAAAAGAAAACGGTAAAGAAATAGAAGTAACAAAATACACTTACGAAATCAGCGACACAGTATCTGTAATTGACGGCTCACTTTACTGTTTGAATGAAAATGGTCTTGAACTTATTACATTTGCAGGTACAGAAACTGAAAATGTTGTTGTTGCTGACGATACAGTTCGCATTACAGCGCTTGCATTTGCAGGCAGCGATGTTGTAAGAGTTAAAATGCCTTATACAACAACTGCAATCGGTCATAAGGCTTTCTATGCATGTAATAAGCTTGAAATGGTTATTTTCGGCAGCTACAATGCTCCTATTTTTGAAGAAGAATTTGACCCAACATATTACGAGACATTTGACCATATTCCCGGCTCCGGTGTGTATGGTGAATACACCGATTATGACGGTACAGACGTTGTAATTAACGGTATGGGTATTATTCCTTATTATATGTGGAATGTGGCAGATTCGATGTATTCAAATGTATTCTACGGCGCTAACTTTGTAGATTATGTTGGTTGCGTTACTAACAAGTTGACTATGGTAAGACCTGTTAACGGTGTTGGTTATGATTCATTCATCTGTGACCAGTATTTTGATTTAAGAATCGACGGTCCTGCGGCTCCCGATGAGGTTGCAGTTGACGCTATCAATGCAATTAAGGCAATACCCGAAAGAGTTGTTTATGATGATAAACCTTTAGTTGAGGCAGCTCGTGCAGCTTACGACAAGGTTGCTACTCTTGAACAAAAATCATTGGTTACAAACTATAATGACTTGGTATCTGCCGAGCAGAGAATTAAGGCTCTTACACCTACTGAGGATGACAAGACCGATGAAACACCTGTTGTAGAGCGTGAAAAGAAGGGTGGCGCAGGTGTAACAATCCTTGTGCTTCTTGTTCTTGCAATTCTTTTGATTGTTATTTACAAAAAGAATAAAGAAAAAATCCAAAAGGTGACAAAGCCCGTAACAGATAAAATCAAGGTTAAGGTTAATCCCGTACTTGATAAAATTAAAACTGCTTTGAAGCCTGTAACTGACAAGATTGCAAAAGTTTTAAAGCCCGTAGCTGACAAAATTAAACCTGTAATTGAAAAAATTGCTTCAGTTGTAAAGCCAGTTGCGGTTAAGGTTGCAGAAGCAGTTAAAAAGGTGGCAACAAAGGTTGCAAATGCTGTTAAGCCCGTACTTTCAAAGCTCATAACAGCTTTAAAGCCTGTTGCAAAGAAAATTGCTGAAGTTGCAAAAAAGGCTTGCCTTAAAATTGCAGAAGTAGCAAAATCAGTTATAACAAAGCTTTCTGCTTCTTTGAAAAATGCAAAAGAAAAATCAAAGAGCAAAAAACAAAAAGCTACAACAGAAGAGGTTGTTGAAGAAGTAATTGCAGAAGAACCTGTTGAGGTTGTTGTAGCAGCAGAAAAGGAGGAGACTCAAAACAATGAAACTGAAAATTAAAGCAATAGCAGTTGCATTATTGGGTCTGATGGCTATTCCTTTCATCACAGGATGTAGCAGTGAACAAACTCCTTATGAAACAAATAATGAAGATAATTACAACGTTAGCGTCAAATATGACGCTAACGGAGGCATCTTCACCACAAATACATCAGTTATTGTTGACTCATTCAATATTTCTGATTTAAAAGAGAACAGTGACGGTAAGGTTGAAATCGCATTGATTTCTCCTGATAACTCAAACCGCGGGAATGATGCTTTCAAGGCTGTTAACAATGGTTATTTTCTTGCAGGCTGGTATGCTGAACGCATAGAGAATACAGATAGCGAAGGTAATGTTTCTTATACATATTCTGATAAATGGGATTTTGATAATGATTTACTTCAGATTGACCCCGACAAAGATTATGTGGCTGAAGAGCCTGTAATGACTCTTTATGCAGCTTGGGTTCCGCTTTTCGAAATAGAATTCTATTCTCTTGATTCAGGAGAATATATGGATAGCCTCATCTTTGACCCAACTACAAGCGGCGAAATTTCTGTTCCTGCTTGGGACAAAGAAACCGGCGCAATTGAGATGTACAATTTCCCCGAAAGAACAGGCTATACCTTCAATAAAGCGTATTATGATGCAAACGGTGAGCAGCAGGTGAATACTGCAACTGTAAATCATCTCGGCGTTGTTGATTATGAAACCGGAACAGCTCAGAACTCTGTTATGAAACTTTATGTGGATTGGACTGAAGGCGAGTGGTACCATATTTACAATGTTGAGCAGTTTGTTGATAATGCAAGCCTTAACGGACACTATGAAATCCACGCTGACCTTGATTTTACTGATGAAATTTGGCCCACAGCATTTATGTACGGTAATTTCAACGGTGAAATAAAAGGTAATGGTCACACAATTAAAAATGTTGAGTTCACACAGACGAATAATTCAAAAGTAAATGCCGGACTTTTCGGCTATTTAACAGAAACCGCAAAGATTTCAGATTTAACCTTTGAAAATGTAAGCTTTACAATCAAAAACGGTACACGTGTTGTAGGTACAAGCTATGGACTTTTCGCAGGAACAATCTCAACGGATGCTGAAATCAGCAATGTTAAGATTCTTAACAGTACATTGAAAATTGATTCATCGTGTTATTTCGGTGTTGATGATTATTCAATCGGTCTTGTTTGCGGTATGGGCAATGCAGCAATTGTAGATAAAGCAGAGATTGACTGTGTTGTCGTAGGCGATAATCCCGAAAACTTGGATGTTTCCGTAAACGGCAATACGGTTACAATAGATTTTGCAAATTAAAAGCAAATTAAAAATAAATAAGGAGCGAACAAAATGAAAAAGAAAATTATTTCTCTGTTCCTGTGTTTGGTTCTCTGCATGGGAATAATCACCTCATTTACTTCCTGTTCAGGTAGTAATGCTGATGCTTTCGTTATTATGACAGAGCAGCTTGACGGTTTATTTAATCCGTTCTTCTACACATCAGCACCCGACGGAACAATTGTTGCAATGACACAGATTGGCATGCTTTCTTCAAAGTATGTTGACGGTGCGGTTGAGGTTGCATACGGCGAAGATGAGGCTGTAGTTGTTAAGGATTATGAAATCGTTGAAAACGATGATGACACAACTACATACAATTTTGTTATTAAGAATGGTATCAAGTTCTCTGACGGTCATCCCTTGACAATGGAAGATGTTCTTTTTAACTACTATGTATATCTTGACCCCGTTTACACAGGTTCATCAACTCTTTATTCAACTGATATTATCGGTCTTTCAGAATACAGAACACAGACAGTGGGCTCTGCTTCTGATGATAGTGATAGCCTTATCACTTCACAGGCAACTTCCCGTGCAAATGCAAGAATTAACGAGTTAATCAACCTTTTCAATTCAGAGATTAAGGCTTCTTCAACAAAAGAAGTTGGCTATGATGCTATGAAGGTTGCTATTACAAGCTATTCAGTAAGCAACGGCTACAAAACAGCAATTTCAAATAATCCCGATGAAGTTACAAGCAAAGAATTGCTCGAGGATTATGAATATGCGTTAAAGCTTTTCAAGGAAGAGCTTGAAACTGACTATGTAAGTGCACAGGAATCTTACATTGATGAGCCCTATAAATCATATGAAGAATTTTCAGACGAAATCTTCTGCTTTATGTATACAGAAGGTTATGTTGATGTTGAATATGCAGAAGGTGAAGACGGCAAAATTGACCGTACAAAGATTGAAACATTAACACCTGCATATCCTTCTTCAATTAAGTCTAAAGAGGATGCTGTAAACTATGTTTACAACGATAAGATTGCAAGAGAGCTTGACATCATTCTTCAGTATTGGGCAACAGCTACAACTCTTACAACTGAATTCACCGCAAAGGCAAAGGAAGTTATCCTTCACGAAAATGTTTCTGACGACGGTAAATTGGCAGTTGAAAGTATTTCAGGTATCGTTTCTCTCGGCCATACAGATGCTGCTGGCACAACAATTAACGTTAACGGTACAGACTACAAAATCGCATCAGCACACAATGATGACGGTACAGTAGCAAACGAGGGTGAATACGACGTATTGTCAATCACAATTGATGGTATCGACCCCAAGGCTATCTGGAACTTCGCAATCACAATTGCTCCCCAGCACTATTACGGTGAGGGCAGTGCAGTTGGTGTTGATATTGCAAACAACCAGTTTGGTGTTGAATTTGCAAGCTTTGACTTTATGACAGATATTATTCAGTCAACAAGAAATATCAAAATCCCTATGGGTGCAGGTTCTTACAAGGCTACTAACACAAAGAACAGCGATACTCCTTCAGAGAGTGATTTCTACACAAACAATGTTGTATACTTTAAGTCTAATGAATACTTCAATACAGTAGGCGAGGGTATTGAAAACGCAAAAATCGAAAAGATTCGCTATCAGGTAGTAAGCTCTGCCAACGCAATTGCTGCTTTGGAAGAAGGCAATGTTCACTACATTTCTCCCTCACTTACAACTGATAACTACGAAAAACTTGAAGACCTTTCATCAAAGGGTGTTGTTACTCTTACAACTGACCAGCTTGGTTACGGTTATATCGGTATTAACGCAGCAAAGGTTAACGATATTAACCTTCGTAAAGCAATTATGTGTGCTATGAACACATCTCTTGCTCTTGACTACTACCGTGCAGGTACTGCAGAACAGATTTTCTGGCCTATGTCAAAGGTTAGCTGGGCATATCCCACAGGCGCATCTGCAGATGATAACGGCTTTGATTATCCGCCACTCGGTGTTTGGAGCGAAGATATCGCAATCAATAACATTGAAAAGTATATGCAGGAAGCAGGCGTTAGCGCAGGCGATTCAGAGCTTTCAGTTAAGTTCACAATTGCAGGTTCAAGCTTGCAGGACCACCCCACATATAAGGTGTTCAGAGATGCTGCTTCACTCCTTAACGATATGGGTTGGGATGTAGAGGTTGTTTGCGATACACAGGCTCTTACAAAGATTAACACAGGTTCACTTGAAGTTTGGGCAGCTGCATGGTCATCTGCATTAGACCCCGATATGTATCAGGTTTACCATAAGGATTCAACAGCAACAAGTACACTTGCATGGGGTTATCCTTACCTCAAGACAAGCGGTACTGCTGAAGAATTGAACATTTTGGATGATTTGAGTGACCTTATTGACGAAGCACGTGAAACAAATGACCAGGCAGAGCGTGCAGAGCTTTATCAGGAAGCTATGGAGGAAATTCTTGACCTTGCTATCGAACTTCCTGTATACCAGAGAAGTGTGCTTTATGCATACAACTCAAAGGTTATTGATTCTTCAAGTCTTCCTGCAGAGTCAGAGATGAACCCATATTCTTCACCTCTTGACAGAATCTGGGAAGTAGAATTTGCGAAATAAGAATCGGTGTAGATAATGGCAAGTTTAAAGTATATTTTAAAAAGATTAGTAGCATCCATATTTATCCTTTTGGGTGTATCTATGATTATCTATTTCCTCATCCGATTGATGCCCGTTGACTTTATCCAAGATAAAATCAACGCCATCAATCAGGGTGGCGCCACAGTTAGCGAAGAAACTGTTAACGCCATGTATGAGATGTACGGCCTCGGTGACAATAGCCTTCTGGGAATTCTCAAAGGCTATTTCAGCTGGCTTGGTGCTTTGTTCACTTTTGATTTGGGAACAAGCTTTGTTTACGGTATTCCCGTTGCTGATGTTATTTTTGAACACATGGGCATATCCTTCGCAATCTCTTTGATTGCAACTGTATTCGAGTTTATGATAGCTATTCCTTTGGGAATTACTGCTGCAACTCATCAGTATAGCCTTCGCGACTATATCGTAACAATCTTCGTAATGATTGGTATTTCATTGCCCTCATTCTTCTTCGGACAAATGCTTAAAGATATTTTTGCATATAAGTTAGGCTGGTTCCCCGCATCAGGTCTTGTTAATGCAACTGCATCTTATACCGGTGTAGAGCTCTTGCTTGACTATGTAAGACATATGTTTATTCCTATTCTTACAATTGTTATTCTGAGCATCGGTGCAAGAATGAGAATGACAAGAACAAATATGCTTGAGGTTATGAATTCTGACTATATCAGAACAGCAAGAGCTAAAGGTTTAAAAGAGAGCGTTGTTATCAATAAGCACGCTTTCCGTAACACCTTAATTCCGTTGGTAACATCGTTGGCAGGACTTCTTCCGTCACTGTTTTCAGGTGCAATTATCACCGAGCAGGTTTTCGACCTTCCCGGTATCGGTAATATTGCCCTTGACGCTATGAACCGAGGCGACATTCCTTTTATTATGGGCTACAATATGTTCTTGGCTCTCTTGAGTGTTATCGGCGTGTTACTTGCCGACCTTATGTACGGTCTTGTTGACCCACGAGTTAAATTAGAGTAAGGAGGCACATTATGGAAGAAATTACAACAAAAGAGCAAGCTCAAGAAGTAATTGAATTGGAAGTGCCTCTTGATAAAAATGTCCGCTTGATGTCGCCAACTCGAATGGTTGTACGCAGATTTTTCCGTTCAAAGCTCAGCGTTATCGGACTCATTATGGTTATAAGTCTTTTCGTGTTCAGCTTTTTAGGTCCTCTCGTTTATACCGAGTGGGGAGAAATCGAGCTTGACGAAAGCGGTAAAACTGAATATTCAGTTACAGAAACCACCTATGTGGTAAATGGTGAGGAATACACAGTTCGTCAGACTACCGAAAAATACCTTAAGGATAATTTCCTTGCTCCGCCATCATCAGAGCATATTCTCGGCACGGATAACGAGGGCTATGATATTTTTGTGCGTCTTATGTACGGCGGCAGAATTTCATTGATAGTCAGTTTCCTTGCGGTTTTCCTCATTACTATTCTCGGCGTTTTATTGGGCGGTATTGCAGGCTTCTTCGGCGGCGTAATCGACAACATTATAATGCGTGTTTGCGATGTTTTGATTTGCTTACCGGGTATTCCGATTTTGCTGATTATCAGTACCATCCTTGACGCTTCAGAGATTGACGCAAAATATCGTATTTATATCTTGATGATTTATCTCACATTTATTTCTTGGCCCGGAACTGCACGACTTGTTCGTGGTCAGATTCTCTCACTTCGTGAGCAGGAATATATGGTTGCCGCTGAGGCAATGGGATATTCAACAGGTAGAAAGATTTTCAAACATCTTGTTCCCAATGTTATGCCTCAGCTTATCGTTGAAATGAGCTTGAGCCTTGGCAGTATGATTCTTTATGAAGCCACACTTTCATACTTGAATCTTGGTGTTAAAGCACCTTATGCCGCTTGGGGTACAATGATAAATATTATTTCAACAAATCAGGATATTCTTCAGCATCACCTTAATGTTTGGGTACCGGCTGGTATTTGCATTGTTATTGCTGTTTTGGGCTTTAACTTTATCGGTGACGGCTTGCGTGATGCACTTGACCCGAAAGCGAGGAGATAAGTTATGATTAAAAAGACTAATAAAAACTATCTTTCGGGTAAAGAAATCCGTGCAATCGCCAAAGAAAATAAAAAGGTGATGAAACGCCTTGAGGCTGAAAAATACCGCAAGGCAGATGAATCAGAATACATTTCAGAAATGAAAAACGCCGAAAACATTCTTGAAATTGAAGATTTACATACTTATTTCTTCACAGAGCAGGGTGTTGTTAAAGCGGTAAACGGTGTATCTTTTGATATTCCTAAAAATGCAACTGTCGGTGTCGTTGGTGAATCAGGTTGCGGCAAGTCGGTTACAAGTATGTCCGTTATGCGTCTTTTGCAGGGTCCTACGGGGCAGATTTATTCCGGTTCAATCCGTTTTAATGCAAAAGAAGAATCAGGCGACGAAAAAATTTACGACATTGCCCAAATGCCTATTCACGATATTCATAAAATCCGCGGAAATCAAATTGCTATGATTTTCCAGGAGCCTATGACATCTCTTAACCCCGTTTTCACAATAGGGCAGCAGCTTGATGAGGTTACATTTATCCATAACCCCAAAGCTACAAAAGAGATGGCAAAGAACAAGTCAATTGAAATGCTTAATCTTGTTGGTATTGCAATGCCGGAGCGTGTTTATGCCGCGTTCCCACACGAATTGTCGGGTGGTATGCGTCAGCGTGTTATGATTGCAATGGCACTTGCAAGCGACCCTCGTCTTATTATTGCAGATGAGCCCACAACTGCTCTTGATGTTACAATTCAGGCGCAGATTCTCGACCTGCTTCGTGACCTCAAGACTAAAATTGACGGTTCTATTATGCTTATTACTCACGATTTGGGTATTATTGCAGAAATGGCAGATTATGTTGTTGTTATGTACGCGGGCAGAGTTATTGAAAAAGGTACAGTTTCAGAGATTTTCCATAATCCCATGCACCCTTATACAATTGGTTTGCAGAAATCAAAGCCCACTTTGAATTCTGACAGCGATACTCTCTTTAATATTCCCGGTAATGTGCCTAACCCCGTTAATATGCCTAATTACTGTTATTTCAAGGAAAGATGTGCACAGTGCACAGGTAAATGCTCCGGCGATTATCCTGAAATGATTCAGGTTAGCCCCACTCATTTTGTTGCCTGCCACTTGTACGATGAGGATGAAAACAATGGCTGAAGAAAAAAGAATAGAAACATTTGATTCGGAAGCCATTTTAGAGGTTAAAAATCTTCGTAAATGCTTTCCGATTAAGAAAACAATAACAGGTAAGGTTACACAAGAGCTTATCGCAGTTGATGATGTGTCATTTTCATTAAAAGCAGGTGAGACCCTTGGCATTGTTGGTGAGTCGGGTTGCGGTAAAACAACTCTCGGCAGAGCAATTCTTAAATTGCATCAGCCAACAAGCGGCAGAATCATTTTTGAGGGTAAGGATATAACAGATTATAAATCTGCACAGATGCGTGAAGTCCGCAAAAAGATGCAGATTATCTTCCAGGACCCTTATTCATCATTGCCACCTCGTAGCACAGTCGGCGGTATCCTTTCAGAGCCCGTTGAGGTTCACCATATTGTGCCAAAGAGTGAGGTTAAGGATTATGTTCTTGACTTAATGGAAAAATGCGGACTTCGTGATTATTATTACGAGAGATATCCACATGAATTTTCGGGTGGTCAGCGTCAGAGAATTTGTATTGCCCGTGCGCTTTCTGTTAATCCCAAGCTTGTTGTCTGTGATGAGCCTGTTTCAGCACTTGATGTGTCAATTCAGGCGCAGATTATCAACTTGCTTAAAAAGCTTCAGCAGGATATGAATTTGACATATTTGTTCATTTCTCACGATTTGTCAGTTGTTAAATTCATTTCAGATAAAATCGGTGTTATGTACCTCGGTTCTATGGTTGAGTTTGGTACAAAGGAAGATATCTTCTCAAATCCCTTGCACCCATATACACAGGCGTTGTTCTCTGCAATTCCTCAGCCTGACCCCGATTTAAAGATGAACCGTATTATTCTTAAGGGTGATATTCCTTCTCCCGCAAATCCGCCAAAGGGCTGTCGTTTCCATACGCGTTGCCCGCACGCAAAGGATATCTGTAAAGAGGTTACACCCGAATATAAAGATTACGGTAACGGACATTGTGCGGCTTGTCACTTATTAGATTGATAATATAGGAGTCACTACTTATGGCTAAAAAGAAAAAAGAAAAAATTACATATGTAGATGACGGCAGAACACTTGCTGATATGTCCGGTGTATCAAGGAACAGAAGTAACTTGACAAAGCGAGGCACAACTTCAAGTCCAAAAGACATTTGGAGAACTTATTGGAGTGCTGTTAAAATGATGATAAAGCCAATGTTAGTCACAATCGGCTTTATCTGTGCGGTCTTCTTGATATTATCCTTACTATTTTGGCTTATGTAAAGTTCAAAGGACGAAACTTAGCGGTTTCGTCCTTTATTTTATATTGTAATTTTCAAAAAACTATGATATACTTAAATTAATAATGAGCAATAGCAGAGAAGAGTGATGTTTGTGTTCAAAAGTGCAGGATATGTTCTAAAAGAAAATTTCCAAAATATCTTTAGAATTTATTCAATTGCGAAATATGAGCTGCTTGCTGATATGCGAAACAGTAAGCTCGGCTTATTTTGGAATTTTGCTAATCCCGTAATTCAGGTTTTAACATATTGGTTTGTTTTCGGTTATATTATGAACCGTAAAGATGTTGACGGTATTCCTTATATTCTCTGGATGCTTGGCGGTATCGTAATCTGGTTCTTCATAAGCCCTTGCATTACTGACGGTTGCAATGCGATTTACAGGAAAACCGATGTTATAACAAAAATGAAATTTCCTGTAAGCATTTTACCAATGACAGTGGTTCTCAATAAGCTTTTTGACCATTTCTGTATGATGGTTGTTCTTATAGTCGTTTTTCTGATTTTTGGTTTTTTTCCAACTGTTCATTGGTTCGGTTTAATTTATTATCTTCTCTGTGCAATTATTTTTGCCGCATCACTTTCAATGACTACATCAGTTCTTAATATGCTTGCCCGCGATACAAGAAAGCTCATTTTAGCTTGTATGCGACTTCTTTTGTATCTCTCGCCGATTCTCTGGAGTATGGATTATGTTAAACATCCCACATTAAGCAAAATTATTGCCTGCAACCCCATTGCATATATTGTAAGTGGATACAGAGATTGCTTTTTCTATCACGAGGGCTTGTTCCGTGAGCCATGGACAGACATCGTGTTCTGGTGCATCACAATCACACTCTTTATGTTCGGCAGTAAAATGATGTATAAATTCCGTACAAGATTTATTGATATGATTTAAGAGGCTGTTATGAGTAGAGAAGTAGTAATTGAATTTAAAAACGTATCAAAAATTTATAAATTAAAAAGAAAAGATAAGCAGGTTACAAAAGACCAGAAAAGTCAAGATTTCTATGCTTTGAAGGATATCTCTTTTCAGATTGAAAAGGGTCAGGTAGTGGGTATTCTCGGTACAAACGGCTCGGGTAAATCTACAATGTCTTTGGTTCTTGCAGGTATTGCATCACCCAACGAGGGCACCATTGAGGTAAAAGGCGAGCAGGCTTTAATTTCAATACAGACAGGACTTAATAATCAGCTTACAGGACTTGAAAACATCAAGCTTAAAGGAGCTTTGCTTGGACTTTCTAAAAAGAGAATTCAAGAAATTATTGACGGTGTAATTGAATTTGCCGAAATCGGTGATTTCCTTTACCAGCCTGTTAAAAAGTATTCAAGCGGTATGAAATCACGACTTGGTTTCTCAATCAACCTTTGCCTTGACCCCGATATTCTCATT